>CBFHCJ010000137.1:0-12077 GCA_965654005.1 uncultured Streptomyces sp.
AACCTGCTGATGGACATCTCGCAGCCCAACAACCTGGTCGGGCTCGTCGCCGGTGCCGCGGTCGTCTTCCTCTTCTCGGGACTGGCGATCAACGCGGTGTCGCGGTCCGCCGGGGCCGTGGTCTACGAGGTGCGGCGGCAGTTCCGCGAGCACCCCGGGATCATGGACTACACCGAGAAGCCCGAGTACGGGCGCGTCGTCGACATCTGCACCAAGGACGCGCTGCGCGAACTGGCCACGCCCGGCCTGCTCGCCGTACTGACGCCGATCGCGATCGGTTTCACGCTCGGGGTCGGCGCGCTCGGCTCGTTCCTCGCGGGTGCGATCGGCACCGGCACGCTGATGGCCGTCTTCCTAGCCAACTCCGGTGGCGCGTGGGACAACGCGAAGAAGCTCGTCGAGGACGGCCACCACGGCGGCAAGGGCAGCGAGGCCCACGCCGCGACGGTGATCGGCGACACGGTCGGTGACCCCTTCAAGGACACCGCCGGTCCCGCGATCAACCCGCTGCTGAAGGTGATGAACCTGGTGTCGCTGCTCATCGCGCCCGCGGTCATCAAGTTCTCGTACGGCAGTGACAAGAGCCTCGGCGTACGGATCCTGATCGCCGTGCTCGCGATCGTCGTGATCGTGCTCGCGGTGTACGTCTCCAAGCGGCGCGGGATCGCCGTGGGTGACGAAGACAACGCCGAGAGGGTGTCCAAGTCGGCTGATCCGGCGGTGGTTTCGTAGCCGGTCACGGCACCCGCTCTGCGGCCTGGTCGGACACGGGCCCACGGGCGGGCGTACGGCGCTCACCGAGACGCCGTGCGCCCGCCCTGTCCGTGTTCAGGCCCCTCTTCGTGAGCCTTCTCTCGCTTGGTGCAAATGGCTGCAATAGCGGTCATAGGTGATATACGCCACGCGGGTGTCGCCCGGTTGGCGTGTATGTTCCGGGGCCGAGAGAGCCATGGAAGGGACCAATCCGGTGAACAAGAAGCTCGCGGCCGCACTGTCCGGCGGTGCGGTACTGGTACTGGCGCTGTCGGGGTGCACCAGCAGCAGCAACAACAGCAGCGCGACCGACGACAAGCTGGCCGCCTGGGCCAAACAGGTGTGCGATGCGGTGCAGCCGCAGGCCAAGAAGATCGCGGACGCCAGCACCGCGATCCAGAAGGAGACCTCGGACAACAGCACGCCGGAGCAGGTCCAGAAGACCGACTCCCAGGCCTTCCAGGACATGTCCGCGGCTTACAAGGCGATCGGGGTGGCCGTTCAGCAGGCCGGGGCGCCGGACGTCGACGAAGGCGCGACGAAGCAGAAGAACGCCGTCAAGGAGCTCGACGACATCGCAGCGGCGTACGCCACGCTGAAGACGCAGGTCGACGGGCTCAACACGAAGGACCAGGCGAAGTTCGCGGACGGGCTCAAGGGGATCGCGACGCAGCTGGACAAGCTGAGCAAGAGCGGGAACGACGCGCTGAAGGAGCTGGAGGCCGGAGACGTCGGCAAGGCGATGACCCAGCAGGAGAGCTGCAAGTCTGCTTCGGCTACCGCTTCGGCCTCCGCGTCGACCACGTCTGGCTGAGCCACGCGTTCTCGCGGCGGTCGCGGCGCGACTGCCCACAGCGGTAAGTGCCTGGGACGGACCTCTCCGCGCCACAATGGGGGCGTGAGTAACTCCAGTCCGGCCACTCTGCCCTCCACCGACCGCGCCGACGTCACCGCACGTCTGCGGGACGCCCTGCTCGCGGCCTCCTTCACCGCCGACGGGCTGCTCGAGCTGCTCGGGGCGCCCGCGTACGCGGCGCTCGCGCGGAGCGAGACCGTGCCCGCGCTCCGGGCGACGCGCGGGGACACGCCGCTGGAGACGCTCGTACGGCTGTTCCTGTTGCAGCAGCCCGTGTCGCACGCGCGCGTGGAGGGTGTTCTGCCCGTCGACGCGTGCGTGGACGCCGGCTGGCTGGTGCGCACGGGCGGGGACGAGGTCGCCGCGACCGTGGATGTCCGGCCGTACGGCGGACCCGGCGGCGAGGACTGGTTCATCGTGTCCGACCTGGGGTGCGCGGTCGGCGGCGCGGGCGGCATCGGCAGCAAGGACGAGTGTGTCGTCCTGGGGGTGGGCGGCGCCTCCACGACCCTCGCCGGAATCACCGTACGGACCCCCGTCGACTCGGCCCTGGACCTCGGCACCGGCTCCGGGATCCAGGCGCTGCACGCCGCCCAGCACGCCACGCGCGTGACCGCGACCGATGTCAACCCGCGCGCCCTGCACATCGCCGCGCTCACATTGGCGCTGTCCGGAGCCCCGGCCGCGGACCTGCGCCGGGGTTCGCTCTTCGAGCCGGTCCAGGACGAGGAGACGTACGACCTGATCGTCTCGAACCCGCCTTTCGTGATCTCGCCCGGAGCGCGGCTCACCTACCGCGACGGCGGCATGGGCGGGGACGATCTGTGCCGCACGCTCGTTCAGCAGGCGGGGGAGCGGCTGAACGAGGGCGGGTTCGCGCAGTTCCTCGCCAACTGGCAGCACGTGGAGGGGGAGGACTGGCAGGACCGGCTGCGCTCGTGGGTGCCGCGCGGCTGCGACGCCTGGATCGTGCAGCGCGAGGTCCAGGACGTCACCCAGTACGCCGAGTTGTGGCTGCGGGACGCGGGCGACCACCGCGCTGACAGTGCCGAGTACCAGGTGAGGTACGACGCGTGGCTGGATGAGTTCGAGGCGCGCAAGGTGCGTGCGGTCGGCTTCGGCTGGATCGCGCTGCGCAGGGCGGATGCCTCCGCGCCCTCGATCACCGTCGAGGAGTGGCCGCACCCGGTCGAACAGCCGCTCGGTGACACCGTGCGCGCGCATTTCGACCGCATCGACTATCTGCGGGCGCACGACGACGCGGCCCTGCTCGCCGGGCACTTCAAGCTCGCCGCCGAGGTCGTTCAGGAGCAGGTCGGGCTGCCCGGCGCCGAGGACCCGGAGCACGTGGTGCTGCGGCAGAACCGCGGGATGCGCCGGGCCACCAAGGTGGACACGGTCGGCGCGGGCTTCGCCGGTGTGTGCGACGGCACGCTGAGCGCTGGGCGGATCCTCGACGCCATCGCCCAACTGGTCGGTGAGGACCCCGTGTTGCTGCGTGACCGGACGCCCGCACAGATCCGGCTGCTGGTCGAACAGGGGTTCCTTGAGCCCGCGCGGTGACGGGCTTCGTCCAGGCGGGCGGCTGGAACCATGGATTCGACAAGGTGATCTGCACGGTGAGCCGTGCAGGCGGCAGGCAGGCGAGCCGGAAGACACCCACCGCCGGCACCGTGGGAGCCGCGCCGGGACGCGAGGGGCGCATGGCGGGCCGTCCGCCGCGCGTTCACCTCAGGTTCGCCTGGACGCTGCCCGCGGGTGTCACTCTCCCGACGCCGGGTAGTCACAGGCGGAAGGAACAGGACATGGAGAGCGAATCGGCGATCTTCGCGGGCGCGGTGTTCGCCCTGTTCGGCGGCGGGCTGCTGACCTGGACCGCGACCCGGCTGTACCGCCGCGAACCGGTGGCCGACGGTGTGAGCCGCATCGCATCCGCCACCCTCGCGGGTCTCGCCGCCGTGGCCGCGCTCGCCGCCGGTGCGTGGTGCTTCACCGGCCTGTGACATCAGGGTTCCAGGTCGCCGGGTAGCTGGGACTCCGGTAATTGGGAGATCGCCCTCCGGACAGCGCCGAAAATGCCGGTGGCCACTCCGGGCGGCAGGAATGCCGGTAGTCGGGTTACCGTTCGAGTGGCCGTTGCGGGCTTTTCCCGTTTGACACGGGGGCGGGATGTACCGTCACACTCCGCAGCGTCACCATGACCCGACCCCGGGATGAAGGCCTGGGGAGGCCCCAGCGTCGACCGGAGAGAAGAGCGAAGTTGTCCCCGACCAGCGAGACCGCACAGGGCGGCCGCCGACTCGTCATCGTCGAGTCGCCTGCCAAGGCGAAGACGATCAAGGGCTACCTCGGCCCCGGCTACACCGTCGAGGCGAGCGTCGGGCACATCCGCGACCTTCCGAACGGGGCCGCGGAGGTCCCCGAGAAGTACACCGGCGAGGTGCGCCGCCTCGGCGTGGACGTCGAGCACGACTTCCAGCCGATCTACGTCGTCAACGCCGACAAGAAGGCGCAGGTCAAGAAGCTCAAGGATCTGCTGCGTGACTCCGACGAGCTCTTCCTCGCCACCGATGAGGACCGCGAGGGCGAGGCCATCGCATGGCACCTCCAGGAGGTGCTGAAGCCGAAGGTCCCGGTCAAGAGGATGGTGTTCCACGAGATCACCAAGGACGCGATCCAGCAGGCGGTGCGCAACCCGCGCGAGTTGAACCAGAAGCTCGTCGACGCCCAGGAGACCCGCCGCATCCTCGACCGCCTCTACGGCTACGAGGTCTCGCCGGTCCTGTGGAAGAAGGTCATGCCGCGTCTGTCGGCGGGCCGTGTCCAGTCGGTGGCGACCCGGCTCGTCGTGGAGCGGGAGCGGGAGCGCATCGCGTTCCGCTCCGCCGAGTACTGGGACCTGACGGGCATCTTCGGCACCGGCCGCGTCGGCGACCCGTCCGACCCGTCGTCCCTGGTGGCGCGGCTCGCGACGGTCGACGGCAAGCGCGTGGCGCAGGGCCGCGACTTCGACTCGCTGGGCCGGTTGAAGAGCGCGAACACGCTCCACCTCGACGAGCAGAACGCCCGCGCCCTGGCCGCCGCCCTGGAGAACACGCGGTTCTCGGTCCGCTCGGTCGAGTCCAGGCCGTACCGCCGCTCGCCCTACGCACCGTTCCGTACGACGACGCTGCAGCAGGAGGCCAGCCGTAAGCTCGGCTTCGGCGCGAAGGCCACGATGCAGATCGCGCAGAAGCTGTACGAGAACGGCTTCATCACGTACATGCGTACGGACTCCACGACGCTGAGCGACACCGCCATCTCCGCAGCTCGCGCCCAGGTCACGCAGCTGTACGGCGCCGACTACCTGCCCCAGCAGCCGCGGACGTACGCCGCCAAGGTCAAGAACGCGCAGGAGGCGCACGAGGCGATCCGGCCCTCGGGTGATCGTTTCCGTACCCCGGCCGAGACGGGACTGAGCGGCGACCAGTTCAAGCTCTACGAGCTGATCTGGAAGCGGACCGTCGCCTCCCAGATGAAGGACGCGACCGGCAACAGCGTGACCGTGAAGATCGGTGGCACGGCTGCCGACGGGCGGGCCGCCGAGTTCAGCGCGTCCGGCAAGACGATCACCTTCCATGGCTTCCTGAAGGCCTACGTCGAGGGCGCCGACGACCCGAACGCCGAGCTCGACGACCGCGAGCGCCGGCTGCCGCAGGTGACCGAGGGCGACGCCCTCACGGCCGAGGAGATCACGGTCGACGGGCACGCCACCAAGCCCCCGGCCCGCTACACCGAGGCCTCGCTGGTCAAGGAGCTGGAAGAGCGCGAGATCGGCCGCCCGTCGACGTACGCGTCGATCATCGGCACGATCCTCGACCGCGGCTATGTGTTCAAGAAGGGCACGGCGCTCGTCCCGTCCTTCCTGTCCTTCGCCGTGGTCAACCTCCTGGAGAAGCACTTCGGGCGGCTCGTCGACTACGACTTCACCGCCAAGATGGAGGACGACCTCGACCGCATCGCGCGCGGCGAGGCGCAGGCCGTGCCGTGGCTGAAGCGGTTCTACTTCGGCGAGGGCACCGCCAACGGCACCGCGGCCGACGCCGGCAACGGCGACGGGGACCACCTCGGCGGCCTCAAGGAGCTGGTGACCGACCTGGGCGCGATCGACGCGCGTGAGGTGTCGTCGTTCCCGGTGGGCAAGGACATCGTGCTGCGGGTCGGCCGCTACGGCCCGTACATCGAGCGCGGCGAGAAGGACACCGAGCAGCACCAGCGCGCCGACATCCCGGAGGACCTGGCGCCCGACGAGCTGACCGTCGAGCTGGCCGAGGAACTGCTCGCCAAGCCGAGTGGCGAGCGTCCGCTGGGCACCGACCCGGAGTCGGGCCACCCGATCGTCGCCAAGGACGGCCGTTACGGCCCGTATGTCACGGAGATCCTCCCCGAGGGCACCCCGAAGACCGGCAAGAACGCGGTCAAGCCGCGTACGGCCTCGCTGTTCAAGTCGATGTCCCTGGACACCGTCACCCTGGACGACGCGCTGAAGCTGATGTCGCTGCCGAGGATCGTCGGCACGGACGCGGACCGCGTGGAGATCACCGCGCAGAACGGGCGCTACGGACCGTATCTGAAGAAGGGCACGGACTCGCGCTCGCTGCAGTCCGAGGACCAGATCTTCACGATCACGCTGGAGGAGGCGCAGGCGATCTACGCCCAGCCCAAGCAGCGTGGCCGCGCGGCCGCCAAGCCGCCGCTGAAGGAGCTGGGCGAGGACCCGGTCAGCGGGAAGCCGGTCGTCGTGAAGGACGGTCGCTTCGGGCCGTACGTCACCGACGGCGAGACCAACGCGACCCTGCGCTCCGGTGACAGCGTCGAGGCGATCACCCCCGAGCGCGGCTTCGAGCTGCTCGCGGAGAAGCGCGCCAAGGCACCCGCCAAGAAGACGGCGAAGAAGGCCGCGGCCAAGAAGGCGCCGGCCAAGAAGGCGCCGGCCAAGAAGGCGGCGTCGACGGCGGCCAAGAAGACGGCCACGAAGAAGACCACCGCGAAGAAGACGACGGCCAGGAAGACGGCCGCCGCGAAGACGGCGGTGTCGAAGGACGCCGCCGAGGGCTGAGTCCAGGACGCCGCCGTGAGCTGAGTCCAAAACGCCGCCGCGGACTGAACCCGGGAGGTTTGTCGTCACGGTCCTGCGGGTCCGGTTCGCGAAACGCACGCTCCGGCAACACTTTGGTGTCGGGGCGTGCGCACGTTCGGACGGCTGCCTCGGGCTGTCGGTGGCTGCCGATAGGCTGAAGGCATGACGCGAGCCGAGCAGCCAACGGCCCACAACCCGGCCCCCGACGACGCCCTGATCGCAGATTCCCGCGAGCGCGCCGTCCGCGCCCTGCTGCGCCGGCCGCAGCTGAAACGGCTGTGGGGCGCCCAGCTGGCGGGCGGTGTCGGCGACGCCCTCGCCCTCCTGGTCCTGGTCGTGCTCGTCCTCCAGACGGCCGTCGCGGAGGGTTCCTTCGGTGGCGGTTACCGGGGACTGGCGTTCTCGATCGCGACCGTCTTCGGAGCGCGGATCCTCGCCACCCTGCTCTTCGGTGCCGTACTCCTCGGTCCGCTCACCGCGCTGACCTCCCATGAGGGGCCGCTCGACCGCCGCTGGACCATGGTCGGCGCGGACGGACTGCGCGCCGCCCTGCTGATCGTCGCCCCCCTGTGGATCGACTGGACTCCGGACAACGCGCTCGCGGCCCTGTTGGCGACCGCCTTCGTGACCGGCGTCGCCGAGCGCTTCTGGACCGTCTGCCGCGAGAGCGCGGCGCCCGCTCTGCTGCCCGCGCCGCCGCCGGAGGGCGCGACTGTACGCCCGCTGCCGGACAACATGGACGCACTGCGGCGCCTGTCGCTGCGCACCGGGTTCGTGGCCGTGCCCCTGGCCGCCGCCGGACTCGTCGGCGTGTCGCTGCTGAACAACCTGCTGGGCGCGGGCATCGCCTGGTTCGCCCAGCACCAGGCGGCCCTCTCCTCGTACGTCGCGGCCGGGCTGTTCGCCGCCTCACTGTCGGTGGTCACCTCCCTGGAACTGCCCGACACGCGCACCCCGCGCGCGCGGTCGCCGCTGGAGGGCCTGCGCCGTCCCAAGACGGGCACGGGCGTCGACAAGGGCCGCACGGGTGCGATTCCGCTGCTCGTGCTCGCCTGCGCGGCCGTCGCCGGGGCGGTCTCGGCCGCCGTCGCCGTCTCCGTGCTGCAGGCCAGGGACGTCGGCGGCGGCCCGGTGACGTACGGCTTGCTGGTCCTCGCGCTGACCGGCGGCACGGTCATCGGTATCCGTACGGCGCCCGGAGTGCTGCCGTCGCTGTCGCGGCGCCGACTGCTCGCGCTGGCGATCGCCTTCACCGGGGTCGCTCTGCTCGCCGGGGGGCTCGTCCCGGACGTCACCACCGTGCTGCTGATCCTGGCACTGGCGGGCGTCGGTGCGGGCGTCGCCGCGAACACCGGGCACACGCTGCTCGACCAGGAGACCGAGGACAACCGGCGGGCGCGTACGACCGAGCATCTGCACGCGGTCGTCCGGGTGTCCCTAGCCCTGGCTGCGCTGGTGGCGCCCGTGGTGGCCGGCGCGATCGGGCCGCACCGGCTGGAGAACGGCAGGTTCGTGTTCGCGCACGGGGGCGCCGCCTTCACGCTGATGCTGGTCGGCGCGCTACTGCTGCCGGTCGCCGCACTGGTCCTCGCCAAGGTCGACGACCGCTCCGGGGTGCCGCTGCGGCAGGACCTGCGCGACGCGCTGCGCGGCGGCGACGACCCGGTGCAGGCGCCGGCGACGAACGGATTCTTCATCGCTCTGGAGGGCGGCGACGGCGCCGGCAAGTCCACTCAGGCGGAAGCGCTCGCGGAGTGGATCCGTGCCAAGGGGCACGAGGTCGTGCTGACCCGCGAACCGGGCGCGACGCCGGTCGGCAAGCGGCTGCGGTCGATCCTGCTGGACGTCTCCAGCGCCGGTCTTTCGCACCGCGCGGAGGCGCTGCTGTACGCGGCGGACCGTGCGGAGCACGTGGACACGGTGGTACGGCCGGCCCTGGAGCGGGGCGCGGTCGTGATCTCGGACCGGTACATCGACTCGTCCGTGGCCTACCAGGGGGCGGGCCGTGATCTGTCCCCGACCGAGATCGCCCGGATCAACCGGTGGGCGACCGACGGGCTCGTGCCTCATCTGACCGTCCTGCTGGACGTGGCGCCGGAGACGGCGCGGGAGCGGTTCACGGAGGCGCCGGACCGGCTGGAGTCGGAGCCGGCGGAGTTCCACGCGCGCGTGCGGTCCGGTTTCCTCACGCTGGCCGCCGCCGACGCCGGGCGCTATCTGATCGTCGACGCCGGACAGGAGCCCGAGGCGGTCACGACCGTGATCCGGCACCGGCTCGACCAGATACTGCCGCTGTCCGAGGCCGAGGTGAAGGCCCAGGAAGAGGCGCGCCGGAAGGCCGAGGAGGAAGCCCGACGCAAGGCCGAGGAGGAGGCCGCGCGTAAGGCCGAGGAGGAGCGGCTGGAGCGCGAGCGTCAGGAACAGCTCGCCAAGCTCCGGGCCGAGGAAGAAGAGCGCAAGCGGCGCGAGCTGGAGGAGGCGCAGCGCCGCGAGGCCGAGCGGCAGGCGGAGGAGGCCCGGCAGCGGGCCGAGGAAGCCCGTCGGCGCGCCGAGGAGGAGCGTGCGCGGCTCCTCGCGGAGGAGCAGGCGCGGGCGGCCGAGGAGGCGCGCCGGAAGGCCGAGGAGGAACGGCGGCGCAAGCAGGCCGAGGAGGAGGCCCGGCTGCGGGCCGAGGCCGAGGCGCGCCGTCTGGAGAAGCAGCGGATGGCCGAGGAGGCGCTGCTGCGGGCGGAGGAGGCACGCCGCGCCGCGGCCGAGGCGGCGGCCGCGGCTGTCGTGGCGGCTTCGGGTACGACCGGTGCCGGGGCTTCCGGTTCTGCCGGGACCGGGAACGCGGCCTCTTCGGCCTCGTCGCCCTCTTCGGCCTCGTCGCCCTCGCCGGTCTCCTCACCGGACAACGAGATTACGGTCCCCACGCCGTTGGTGGCGCCGTCGAACGCGGCCGTCGGGCCGGTGGACGAGACCGCCGTCCTGCCGCCGGTGCGGGCGCGGGAGACCGACGCGGAGACCACGGCGAAGCTGCCGAGGCCTCCGGAGTCGCAGGGAGCGGCGGACGAAACGGCGGTTCTGCCGCAGGTGGTGCCGGGTGCCGCCGACGAGACGGCCGTGCTGCCGCCCGTACGGGACGGCGGTGCCGGTGATCCGGTGGAGCGGGTGCCACGGGGCTTCTTCCGCGACGAGCAGTCGGCGCCGCGGCCCGACGGCACCGAGGGGCGCACGCGCGAGCTGCCCCACATGGACACCGAGGGCCGTCCGCGCCGCCGACCGCGTTCCGACTGGGCGGAGGAGACCCCGCTCGACGACCTCCCGACCCTGGCGGACGAACTGCTCGGCCCGCGGGAGGACGAGGACTGGGACGACGGCCGGGGGCGCGGCCGGCGCCGCTGAGACGGGCGGTGCGGCCGGGGAGACCGGAGCCGGTGGCTGTATGGCCGGAGACCGGAGCCGGCGGCTGTGTGGCCGGGAGACGTTGCCCGCGGCTATGTGGCAGGTCCCCGCCGGCATGTGGCTGGCCGGCCTCGTTGTCAGTGGTGACCCGCACAATGGATCGCGGTAGGGGGCGAAGTGCGACGGAAGGGCGGTGTCCCGTGACCGTGTGGGACGACCTGGTGGGTCAGGAGAAGGTGAGCGAGCAGCTCGGCGCGGCTGCGCGTGACGCCGACGCCCTGGTCACCGCGGCTGCCGCCGACGCCCCGGCGCCCGAGGCGTCGAAGATGACGCACGCCTGGTTGTTCACGGGCCCGCCCGGCGCGGGGCGTACTCAGGCGGCGCGGGCGTTCGCCGCGGCGCTCCAGTGCGTGAGCCCCGACCGCGCGCTCGGCGGCGCCCCCGGCTGCGGCTTCTGCGACGGCTGTCACACGGCGCTGATCGGCACGCACGCGGACGTGACCACGGTCGCCGCCGTGGGCACGCAGATCCTCGCCGACGACATGCGCGACACCGTCCGCAAGTCGTTCACGTCGCCGGCGAACGGCCGCTGGCAGGTGATCCTCGTCGAGGACGCCGAGCGGCTGAACGAGAAGTCGGCCAATGCGGTCCTGAAGGCGGTCGAGGAGCCCGCTCCCCGTACGGTCTGGCTGCTGTGCGCCCCCTCCCTGGAGGACGTCCTGCCGACGAACCGCTCCCGATGCCGCAACCTGAACCTGCGCACCCCCTCCGTGGGGGCGGTCGCGGACATGCTCGTACGGCGCGACGGCATCGAGCCCGGAGCCGCGGCCGCCGCCGCCCGCGCCACACAGGGACACGTCGACCGCGCCCGTCGGCTGGCCACGGACGAGCGTGCCCGCGAGCGCCGGGCCGCCGTGCTGAAGCTCCCGCTCCGCGTCGATGACATCGGAGGCTGTCTCAGGGCCGCCCAGGAGCTGGTCGACGCAGCCACGGAAGATTCCAGGCAGCTTGCGGAGGAGCTGGACACCAAGGAGACGGAGGAGATGAAGGCAGCGCTCGGCGCGGCACAGGGCGGCCGGATGCCGCGCGGCACCGCGGGCGTGATGAAGGAGCTGGAGGACAAGCAGAAGCGCCGCAGAACGCGTACGCAGCGCGACAGCCTCGACCAGGCCCTCACCGACCTCACGGGCTTCTACCGCGATGTCCTCGCCCTCCAACTGGGCTCCCGCATCGCCCTCGCCAACACCGACGCCGAGGAGGCCCTGGAGCGCCTGGCGCGTGGCAGTACGCCGGAGTCCACGCTCCGCCGCATCGAGGCGATCGCCGCGTGCAGGGACGCCCTGGACCGCAATGTGGCGCCCCTGCTGGCGGTGGAGGCGATGACGATGGCGCTGCGGGCGGGGTGACGGGGGCGACGGGATGAGGGATGAAGCAGGGCACCCCCGAGAGGGATACGGCTCGCGGCGGATTGACCGTGTCACTCGTACGAGGCGCTTACGCCACTGATGGCGACCAATCCATCGCACAGGGTTACGCTCACGGGATGCACACCAGGCGCATTCCCGGACCGTCTCGCCGTTTCCGTCGTTTCCGCCGTCCCCTCCTCATCCGTTCCAGCCGTTTCCTTTCCCGCCGCTTCCTCCGCTCGCCGTATCCGATGCGGACGGGCGGCACGCTGTTCGCCGCCGCGCTGTTGGTCTCGGCCTGCTCCCCCGGGAGCTCGACGACGACCACGGCGGACACCGCGTTGGCCGCGCTGCCCAGGTCCACGCCTTCGGCACTGGCCCCCTACTACACGCAGAAGCTGACCTGGCGCTCCTGCGGAGCCCCCGGCTTCGAGTGCGCCACGATGAAGGCACCGCGCGACTACGCCAATCCGGCCTCGGGCGACATCGGACTGGCCGTCGTCCGGAAGAAGGCCACGGGCCAGGGCAAGCCCCTCGGCTCGCTGCTGGTGAACCC
>CBFHCJ010000138.1:0-12050 GCA_965654005.1 uncultured Streptomyces sp.
CATCGCGTTGACCATGTAGGACAGGACCACCAGCAGGAAGCCCACCCCGATCATGACTCGGGAAAGTGGGGCAGGGCTGCTTTCCCCCGCCGCGGGCACTGCAGTGGTGTCGACTTGCGCTGTGTGTTTCATGGCGGCTCCTAGGGCAATTACAGCCACGGCAGACCGTGGCGGTTTCATGGCGGTACGGTGATGGCGAGAAGCGGTGAGCAGAGCACGGACCGGCTCGGCGGCCAAAGGGCGCGCAACAGACCTCGGTCGAATGGGGCCGTGAGGGATACTGTGCGGCGTGTGGCTGGGCGCCGCGCAGTAAATTCCGTGGTATATCGCAGGAAGAGGACGTCCGTGGCTGTGGCGTATTCCGCGGCCGGAAACCTTGTGCGGACATTCACGGGCCGCTTGGCCATGGGCTCGCAGAAACCATCAGGAGAGATTCCCGGCGGCGTCAATACGTACCTGGTCTCGCTGGGCGACCGCACGCCGCAACTCGGATACCGTGAGACTTTGAATACCAAAAGGTATTTGCGTGGTTGGGGCCTGTCAATACCCGGCACGGGGCTTTCGGAATGTTGGTAGACGATCGCCGGGATGTACTGTCAGGCGCATGTCACGGCGCGGGGCGTCGCATCCCCGAGCAAGGGCGCGGTGAGAGCGCTACGCGGGCGCGTCGGCCCGTACACCGGCCATCGAACCCACACGGGGTGTGCGGGACAGGGCCTGAGGGTGGCGTGTTGGCCGACCGCATCTTGGACGGCCGACCCTCAGGGCGCGGCTGATCGTTCGCACGGGAACGCCCGCGCCCCGGAACCCGGTCTCTGTCAGCGACGCCGAACGGCATGCGGATCACGTGTTTCGCCACCGACACCGCCGAACTCGCCCCGGTACAGCCGGAGTTGCGGCACCGTCGGTGTGTCCGTCCGGCGCAGGCCCGCCGGTGGTTCCGCAGTCAGGGAACGTCTGGGCCGTCGATGGTTTCGCGACCGTCTTCACACGAGTCCCGGAACGCGCGGAGCACATGGCGCACCATCTGGCCCGCGGTGTTGGCACCCAGGAAACTGGTGATGCCACCGTAGGTCAGTTCCAGCACGATCCCGCCGAAGTCGAGGGCGCTGATGTCCGGCTTCTTGCCTGGAAAGATCTTGTTCAGCAGGAGCGTGCCGACGTCTTGCCACTGGCTGATGAAGATATGGCGCCGCCGTTCGTCCAAGGTGTCTTCCCGCCGTGCGCGGCGCAGGAACTCGATGGCGAGGACGCCCAACTTCAGCTCACTGGCGCGTCTGTCGCTCCATCGGGCGACGGTCTCGATCACGGCGTCGGGATCCGTGGTCTCGGCAAGTAGGCTGGTCAACTCCCGCACGTCGTTGCCCGCGTTCTCTTCGAGCAGGTGGATCAGGATTTCCTCTTTCGAGGAGAAGTTCGAGTAGAAGGCGCCCTTGGAGAACCCTGCTTCCTCGGCGATGCGCTCGACGGTGGCACCCTCGTAGCCGTCGCGAGCGACGACCTTGCTCGCCGCGTTAAGAAGTTTCTCTCGCGTAAGCGCCTGACTCTGTTCCCGTGTCAGCCGGGGCATGAGCTGTCCTCTCCTTCTCAGGTGCCCGGTGCTTCCGGGGCTGTTGCCGAAACATCCCCTCCACTGCCTGCGTCGATGAGCAGTGGCGCGCGTGCGCGCCTGGCCGCCCAGGTAAGACGCGAGCCGAAACGCTTGACATACTATCGGGTCTCTGGATACTGGCACGCACCTGTAGTCTCTGTGATCAGCGAAGCGACGAAGAACGGCGGAGTGTCACCTGCCGGCGGGGGACACCATCCCCTGGATCCACTTGCGGCTTGCCTGACCTCGTTACGGTGGCTCCGTCGTGTCCTTCATCACGGTGGCTCCGTCGTGTCGGTCGGCGGTCCGCAGACGTCACCGACGAGCGAGCGGAACCATTGGTGAGCGGGATGGTTGTGCAGCCGCTCGTGCCAGATGAGTTTGTAGCTCAGCTTCTCGGTTTCGAAGGGCAACGGGCGGACCACCAACCCCTGCTGGGCGATGAGTGATGTGCCATGCCCTTGGATGAAACCGCTCGGCACACACGTCAGCAGGTCGCTCTGCGCAACGATCCGCAATGCGTCAGCGAAGTGATTGACGACGGCCACGATCGTCCGTGTGCGCCCCTGCAAGCCGAGCCAGCCGTCAATCACACCCAGATCCATGCCCGATGGCGTCACCAACACGTGCTCTGCCGCAGCGAACTGATCCAACGTCATCTCTCGAGTCGACGGGTGTCCGTCGCGCATCACGCACACGTAGTGCTCTGTGTGAAGAACCCGCACGTGGATGTCGCGAGGAAGGGCGGGAAACATGCCGACCGAACAGTCCAATGTGCCGCGTTCGATTGCGTCCAGCGAGCTGGCGTTGGTGTGGAACGCGAAAGCGACGCGGGCATAGGGCGAGGTCTCCCTCAGCTTCAGCGTGATGCCGCACACCGCCTCGGCCGCGAGGCTGTCCGTGACCGAGAGGCGGAAGCCGGTCGGATCCGTACGGGGATCGAAGTGCTGGGGCGCGATCGCGGACCGGATCGTCGCCAGTGAACGATGGAGCTCGGGCCAGATGGCCAGCATCCGCGACGTCGGCTGCACGCCGTCGGCGACCCTGAGGAACAGCTGATCCTGCATCAGCTTTCGAGCACGCCGAAGCGCATTGCTGACGGCCGGCTGGCTCATCGACAGGCTGTTCGCGGCACGCGTCACGTTCCGCTCGAGCATGACGGCTTCGATGACCAGGAGCAGATTGAGGTCGAGCCGTACGTTATTCATCTGGGTTATGGGGATCCCCCCAGACTGTGAATTGGACCCATTCGGAGGTGTGAGCAACGCTAGCAGCACGAACGCGCCGGGCGTGCCGGGCTGTGACCGTCCGGATTGCAGTCGGTGACTGCCGTCCGAGATGCGAGACGCTGAAAGGATATTCGCCGAGATGATAGACGCTCCTGTGGGAGACGTGCTACCGAAGCTGACCGGAAAGATCAGTCCGGAACGGATTCGTCTGATGCGCACCCCACGGCCGCCGCAGGGCCTGATCGAGGGGTTCAAGCGCATCACCGACGCGACCAGCGTCGTCTCCGACATCATGGACGAGCTGGGAATAACCGGGGTCGTCGGGGCCTCGGTCCTCAAGCCGACCCTGCCGTCCGCGAACATGGTCGGACCAGCGCTCACGGTGCGCAACATCCTGCAGCGTGAGCCGGTTCATGAAACGGCGCCTGACCATGTCAATCGCATGGCGGAGTTCGAGGCGCACAATCTGGCCCTGCCCGGTGACGTCGTCGTGATCGACGGTGTCGCAGGCATCTCCAATATGGGCGGGATCTCGGCGCAGACGGGCAAGCGGCAGGGCGAGGCCGGCGCCGTCATTTCCGGCGGCATCCGCGATGTCGGCCATTCCCGGCGAGTGGACTATCCGGTGTGGGCCACCGAAGTCACCCCGGTGACAGGAAAGTGGCGTATCGAGACGGTGGAGATCAACGGCGACGTCCAGATCGCCGGTGTCCGCGTCTCGCCCGGCGACATCGTCCTCGCGGATGAAACCGGCGTGTGCTTCATCCCGATCGCCCGGGCGGCGGAGGTGCTGGAGCGGGCGCTCGCGAAGGCCGCCTTCGAGGAGCAGAAGTGCGCGGCGATCGACGCCGGCACCGCGGTTGCCGATCTACCTACGAATGCGTGAGGCCATGACCGACTCTACGCGGGGACTGCGTGTCTCCATCCTCGACGATTACCAGGACGTCGTCCGTACCCTCGACTGTTTCAGCAAGTTGCAGGGCCATGACGTCACGATCTGGAACGACGCCGTCGCCGACGTGGATGTGCTCGCCGAGCGCCTGGCCGATGCCGACGTGCTGGTCCTGCTGCGCGAGCGCACCAAGATCGACGAAGCGCTGCTCAGTCGCCTGCCGAACCTGAAGCTGATCAGCCAGAACGGGCATATTCCGCATATCGACCTGGACGCCTGCACGCGGCACGGGGTGATCGCGGCCTCGGCCCTGACCTCACGCCCGTCGTACCCCACCGTCGAGTTCACCTGGGGTCTGATCCTGGCCGCGATGCGGAACATCCCGCTGGAGAGCGCCGCACTGCGCGAGGGTCGCTGGCAGAGCACCCTCGGACTGGGGCTGCGCGGCCGGACGCTGGGGATCTACGGCTTCGGCCGCCTCGGCTCGATGGTGGCGCGGATCGGCGTGGCGTTCGGAATGGAGCTGCTGGTCTGGGGGCGGCAGGGCTCACTGGACCGGGCGAAGGACGAAGGCTTCCCGGTCGCCGAGAGCAGGCAGGCCTTCTTCGAACAGTCCGATGTGCTCAGCCTCCACCTGCGCCTCAACGAGGGGACCACCGGCCTGATCGGCCCGGACGACCTCGCCCTGATGAAGCCGACCGCGCTGCTGGTGAACACCAGCCGGGCGGAGCTGATCAAGCCCGGAGCGCTCGCCGCGGCACTGCGAGCCGGCCGGCCAGGGAAGGCGGCCGTCGACGTGTTCGAGCACGAACCGGTGATCGACCCCGATGACCCGCTCGTGAGCCTGCCGAACGCCTTGTGCACGCCGCACCTCGGCTTCGTCGAGCGCGACAACTACGAGTTCGCCTACGGCAACGCCTTCGACCAGATCGTGGCCTTCGCCGAGGGGGCGCCGATCAACGTCCACAACCCCGATGTGCTGAAAGAGGACCACGTGTAATGAACCTTGAACTTGAGGGCGAAGTCGTCCTGATCACCGGTGGCAGCAAGGGCATCGGCCTGGCCTGTGCCCGCGCCTTCGGTCAAGAGGGCGCCCGCGTGGTCATCGTGTCGCGCGGCAAGGACAACCTGTCCGCCGCCCAGGAAGCCCTGGCAGAGGACGGCATCAAGGTCACGACGTTCGCGGCCGACCTGTCCGACGGGGCGGCGGCGGAACGGGTGGTGACAGCGACCGAAGAGCAGGTCGGACCGATCGGTGTGCTGGTCAACTCCGCCGGCGGCGCCAGGCGGGTGCCGCCGGCCGAGCTGACGCCGGACAAGTGGCGCACGGCGATGGACGCGAAGTTCTTCACCTACATGAACGTCATGGATTACGTGCTGCCGAGGATGGTGGAGCGGAAGGGCGGCTCGGTCGTCAACATCATCGGCACCGGTGGAAAGGTCGCCTCGCCGGTCCACATCCCCGGAGGTGCGGCGAACGCGGCACTGATGCTGGCTTCCGCAGGCCTGGCCGCGGCCTGGGGGCCGGCCGGTGTCCGTGTCAACGTCATCAACCCCGGGGCGACCATGACCGACCGGGTGCAGCTGAATCTGGAGGCGGAATCCCGCATGACCCGAAAGTCGCCGGAGGAGCTGCTGAGCAGGAACCTGGAGCGCAACCCGCTCGGGCGGTACGCCACCACGGAGGTGGTCGCCGACGCGGTGCTCCGCCTCTCCAGCGCCCGGGCGTCCTACGCGACCGTAGCGTCGCCTCTCCAGCGCCCGGGCGTCCTACGGGACCGCAGGGTCGCCTCTCCAGCGCCCGGGCGTCCTACGCGACCGCAGCGTCACTGACGTTGGACCGCGTGCTGACACCACTCATCGCCTGAACGGCCGAGACGGAAAACAAACCACACTTGGAGGAACAACGATGTTCCACTGGTATCGCGAACTCACCGGACGCGAGCGCAATACATTCTGGGGGTGCTTCGCGGGATGGGCGGTCGACGCCATGGACGCGCAGCTCTTCAGCTTCGTGCTCCCCGTGCTCATCACCACCTGGGGTCTCACCACGGCGGAGGCGGGCTACCTGGCCACGGCCACACTCCTGTCGGCAGCCATCGGCGGCTGGGCGTGCGGCATTCTGGCAGACCGCTTCGGGCGCGCCCGCATCATGCAGTTCACCATTCTCTGGTTCTCGGTGTTCACCCTCATCGCGGGCCTTGTGCAGAACTTCGACCAACTCGTCATCGTGCGCGTTCTGCAGGGACTGGGCTTCGGCGGCGAGTGGGCCGCGGGCGCGGTGCTGATGGGTGAGATCATCCGGGCCAGCCATCGCGGCAAGGCGGTTGGCTCCGTCCAGAGCGGCTTCGGTATCGGCTGGAGTGCTGCGTCGCTCCTGGCGGGCGTGGTGCTTGCCCACGTCCCGTCGGAATACGGCTGGCGGGTGCTGCTGATGATCGGCGTGCTGCCCGGCCTCCTGGTGCTGTACCTGCGGCGCACGCTCGATGAGCCGGAGCTGTTCAAGCAGACGCGCGCTGCCATAGCGGCCGAAGGCAAGGTCCCCGGCCTCGGGGCGATCTTCCGGCCGGACGTGCGCTGGGTCACCGTCAAGGCGTCGCTGCTGGCCTTCGGAGTGGTCGGCGTCGGCGGGGCGATCGTCAACTGGCTGCCGACGTTCATGAAGACGGTCAGGGAGCTGTCGCCCAGCGCCTCGGGGTACTACCTGTTCCTGGTGACCGGCGGTTCGTTCTTCGGGTTCTTGGCGAGCGCCTACCTGGCCGACGTGATCGGCCGGCGGCGGACGTTCCAGCTGTTCCTGGCCTGCTCCTGGCTGGTGACCATCGCATACATGTTCCTGCCCTTGTCGGGCTGGCCACTGATCGTGATGGGCGTGCCGTTCGGCTTCTTCACGATCGGCAACTACGCGACGCTGGGCCCGCTCTTCACGGAACTCTTCCCCACCGCGATCCGCGGCAGCGGCCAGAGTTTCGCCTACAACTTCGGCAAGGCGGCCGGCGCCCTCGCGGTCTCATGCATCGGTATCCTCGCCCAGTGGATCACCTTGGCCGAGGCCATCGGGCTGGTCGCGCTGCTCGGTTACAGCGTCGCGATCGTGATCACCCTGCTGCTTCCCGAGACGAAGGGCATGGACCTCAAGCAGGATGTCGATGCGGTGCCGGCGCACGTGACTCCATCCCACAGCAACCCCTCAACCGTCTGAAGACGGCCGGGTCACCCCTCTCCCGCCCCTCGCCCCACCGCAGACCGCGCTCTTGATGCTCGCGTCCCGGCTCATCGCCCATGGGACCAGGCCCGTCCAAGGCCGTAATCCATCACCGCGGCCGGTCAGGCGCCACGAGGCCTTCATCGAACGGTTCACCGGTCAGCGCCCTTGACAGGGAAGTCAGCGCGCCCCCGACAGGGTTCCCACGACCCGTCAACCGCTCGTCCCCCTGCACCACCCTTCAGCGAGGCGAACGCACCCAAGGCCTCGCCATCCCCGACCAGGCATGCGCGGTCGACGACACCTGCCCGCAAACCCCCTGACGGCAGTCCACGTCGCTGTCGGTGCCGCGCAGATCGCGGAACGCACGCTCACCCTCACCGACGCCGAGTGCCCGCTCCACCGAGCGGGCCCGGCGTCCCCACCAACTGACAAGGACACATCATGGTCGCCCACATCACGCACTGGATCGGCGGACAGCCGTGCAGCGGTGCCGCCGAGCGCGCCGGGGACATCCACGACCCGGCGACCGGCCGAATCACCGGCCGCGTGGACTTCGCTTCGGCCGACGTGGTCGATCGGGCCGTGGCCGCCGCTGTCGACGCGTTCAAGCACTGGCGCCGGACATCGGTTGCGAAGCGCGTACAGGTGCTGTTCGCGTTCCGCGAGCTGCTCAACGCGCGGCGCGAGGAGCTGGCCGCGATCATCGTCGCCGAGCACGGCAAGGTGCACTCCGACGCGCTCGCCGAGGTGGCCCGCGGCATCGAGGTCGTCGAGTACGCCTGTGGCATCCCCCAGCTGCTCAAGGGCGGCTTCACCGAGCAGGCGTCCACCGGTGTCGACGTCCACTCCGTCCGGCAGCCGCTCGGCCCGGTCGCGATCATCTCGCCGTTCAACTTCCCTGTCATGGTGCCGATGTGGTTCTTCCCCCTTGCGATCGCCGCCGGCAACACCGTCGTCCTCAAGCCGTCGGAAAAGGACCCGTCGGCCGCGAACTGGCTGGCCGCCCTGTGGCGGGAGGCCGGGTTGCCGGACGGCGTGTTCAACGTCGTGCACGGCGACAAGGTGGCCGTCGACCGGTTGCTGGAACACCCGGGCGTCAAGTCCGTGTCCTTCGTCGGCTCGACGCCCATCGCTCAGTACGTCTATGAGACGGGGACCAGGCACGGTAAGCGGGTGCAGGCCCTCGGCGGTGCCAAGAACCACATGCTGGTCCTCCCGGACGCTGACCTCGACCTGGCGGCCGACGCCGCCGTCAACGCCGGCTTCGGCGCGGCCGGGGAGCGCTGCATGGCCGTGTCGGTCCTGGTGGCCGTCGACCCGGTCGGCGACGAACTGGTCGCGAAGATCAAGGACCGTATGGCCGGGCTGAAGGTCGGCCCGGGCTGTGCGCCCGCCTCCGAGATGGGTCCGTTGGTCACCGGCGCGCATCGGGACCGGGTGGTTTCGTACCTGGACGCGGGCGTGGCCGACGGCGCCGAGCTCGCGGTGGACGGTCGTGAGCACCTGATCGCGGCCGAGGCCCCCGATGGCCGCAGCACCACTGACGGCTTCTGGCTCGGCCCCACGCTCTTCGACCACGTCAAGCCCGGCATGTCCGTCTACGACGACGAGATCTTCGGTCCGGTGCTGTCCGTGGTCCGGGTTGGCTCGTACGACGAGGGCCTGGAGCTGATCAACGCGAATCCGTACGGCAACGGCACGGCACTGTTCACCAACGACGGCGGCGCCGCCCGCCGCTTCCAGCACGAGGTCGAGGTGGGCATGGTCGGCATCAACGTGCCCATCCCGGTGCCGGTCGCCTACTACTCCTTCGGCGGCTGGAAGGCGTCGTTGTTCGGCGACGCCCACGCCTATGGCGAGGACGGCGTGAAGTTCTTCACCCGTACCAAGGCCGTCACCCAGCGCTGGCTCGACCCGTCGCACGGAGGAATCAACCTCGGCTTCCCGACGAGCGATTGAGCACCGACCACGTCGTATCCACTCGTATCCACAGGCATGGCTCAGCAAGTCGGACAGGAACCGCAGGGTCGAACGCGAAGGATCCGGGCACCGATGGATGGACAAGCGCACGTAACGCCGGGCGATCAGGCCCGACACCGACACGTTCACGATGAGAGAGGAAGACGATGGTCCCACCGGAACGGGAACCGGAAGCCCAGCGGATCGGCATACCCGCCGAGTCCACCGCGGGCGAGACCAGGGTGGCGGCGACACCGGCTACCGTGGCCAGACTTGTAGCGCTGGGGTATCACGTGGTCGTCGAGCCGGGAGCGGGAGCGTCGTCCCGTTTTTCCGACGCGGCCTACGAGGAGGCGGGCGCCCGGCTCGGGGATCCTTGGTCCGCCGAGATCGTGCTGAAGGTCAACGGCCCCTCGGGTGAGGAGATCGCCCGGCTGCGCGAGGGTGCGACGCTGGTCGCGTTCATCGGTCCGGCGCATCACCCGGAGTTGGTCGAGGAGTTGGCGCGGCGGCCGATCACGGTGCTGGCCATGGACGCCGTTCCGCGTATCTCGCGCGCCCAGTCCATGGATGTCCTCAGCTCGATGGCGAACATCGCCGGGTATCGGTCGGTGGTGGAGGCGGCGCATGCCTTCGGCCGCTTCTTCACCGGCCAGGTGACCGCCGCCGGGAAGGTGCCCCCGGCCAAGGTGTTGGTGGCCGGCGCCGGGGTGGCCGGACTCGCGGCGATCGGTGCGGCGCGCAGCCTCGGTGCCGTGGTCCGCGCCACCGATCCCCGGCCGGAGGTCGCCGAGCAGGTGCGCTCGCTGGGCGGGGAGTTCCTGGCGGTGCGCTCCGAACAGGAGGTCGGCACCGACGGGTACGCCAAGGCCACCTCGGACGACTACAACCGGCTCGCCGCGCGGCTGTACGCGGAGCAGGCCGCCGACGTCGACATCATCATCACCACCGCGCTCATCCCGGGCAGGCCGGCGCCGAAGCTGATCACCGCCCAGGACGTGGCGCGTATGAAGCCCGGCAGCGTGATCGTCGACATGGCCGCGGGACAGGGCGGCAACGTCGAGGGAACGGTCGCCGGAAAGGCGGTCGTCACCGAAAACGACGTGACGATCATCGGCTACGCCGACCTGCCCGCCAGGCTCCCCGCCCAGGCGTCGCAGTTGTACGGCACCAACCTCGTCAACCTGATGAAACTCCTCACCCCCGGCAAGGACGGCCGGCTCGTCCTCGACTTCGACGACGTGGTGCAGCGGTCCATGACCGTCGTCCGCGACGGGGCGAAGACCTGGCCGCCGCCACCGGTGCAGGTGTCCGCCGCGCCCGCCCCCTCCCCGGCGGTCGAACCCGCCGCGCCCTCCGCCGCACCGCAGAAACGACCACGCTCCCCGCGGACCGGGTACGCGCTCGTCGGCGCCGGAGCGCTCGCGCTGTTCCTGGTGACCGCCTTCTCGCCGAACCAGCTGATGGGCCATTTCACGGTCTTCGCCCTGGCTATCGTGATCGGGTTCTATGTGATCGGGAATGTGAACCACGCGTTGCACACCCCGCTGATGTCGGTCACCAACGCGATCTCCGGGATCGTCGTGGTCGGCGCGCTCCTGCAGATCGGGAACGCGGACACCGCGGTCACCGTGCTGTCGTTCGCCGCGATCCTGCTGGCGAGCATCAACATCTTCGGCGGATTCGCCGTCACCCGCCGCATGCTCGGCATGTTCTCGAAAGGCTGACCCGGATGACCACCGCCACGGCCGCACAGGCCGCCTACGTCGTCGCCGCGCTGCTGTTCATCCTCAGCCTCGCCCAACTGTCCCAGCACCGCACCTCCCGCTCGGGAATCGTCTGGGGCATCTCGGGCATGGTCATCGCGCTGGCCGCCACCATCACTCTCGCCTCGCAGAGCATCTCCGTCACCGGTCTCGCACTGGTCGCCCTCGCCATGGCCGTCGGCGCCGGCATCGGACTGTGGCGTGCCCGGGTGGTGGAGATGACCGGCATGCCCGAACTGATCGCCGTGCTGCACAGCTTCGTCGGCCTGGCCGCCGCACTCGTCGGCTGGAACGGCTACCTCGACGTCGAAGGCCGGGGCAGCGCGAGGCAGGAGATCACCGGCTCGCTGCTCGGCATCCACCACGCCGAGGTCTTCATCGGGGTGTTCATCGGCGCCGTCACCTTCACCGGTTCGGTCGTCGCCTGCCTGAAGCTGTCGGCGCGCGTGAAGTCGAGTCCGCTGATGCTCCCGGGCAAGAACGCCCTCAACCTCGGTGCCCTGGCCGCCTTCGTCGTACTCACCGCGGCGTTCGTCGCGCGGCCCGGCATGGGACTGCTCATCGCGGTCACCGTGCTGGCGCTGGCCCTCGGCGCGCATCTGGTCGCCTCCATCGGCGGCGGCGACATGCCGGTGGTCGTCTCGATGCTCAACAGCTACTCCGGTTGGGCCGCGGCGGCCTCGGGCTTCCTGCTCGACAACAACCTGCTGATCGTCACCGGCGCACTGGTCGGTTCCTCCGGCGCCTACCTGTCGTACATCATGTGCAAGGCCATGAACCGCTCCTTCATCTCGGTGATCGCGGGCGGCTTCGGGGTCCAGGCGCCGGTGAGCGACGACAGCGACCACGGGGAGCACCGGGAAACCGGCGCGCAGGACGTCGCGGAACTCCTGCGTGACGCCTCGTCGGTGATCATCACACCCGGCTACGGCATGGCCGTCGCCCAAGCCCAGTACCCGGTCGCGGAGTTGGCCCGAAAGCTGCGCGAGCGCGGCATCGAGGTGCGCTTCGGCATCCACCCGGTCGCCGGCCGGCTGCCCGGTCACATGAACGTGCTGCTCGCCGAGGCCAACGTGCCGTACGACATCGTCCTGGAGATGGACGAGATCAACGACGACTTCGCCTCGACGTCGGTCGTTCTGGTCATCGGTGCCAACGACACCGTCAACCCGGCCGCCGCCGAGAACCCGTCCAGTCCCATCGCCGGGATGCCGGTGCTGCACGTGTGGGAGGCGGCCGACGTCGTCGTCTTCAAGCGTTCCATGGCCGCCGGGTACGCGGGCGTGCAGAACCCACTGTTCTTCCGGGAGAACAGCCAGATGCTGTTCGGCGACGCCAAGCAGCGGGTGGAGGACATCCTGCGCAGCCTCGACGCCACCGACGCGCCGGCCCCGGCCACGGCCGG
>CBFHCJ010000139.1:0-11890 GCA_965654005.1 uncultured Streptomyces sp.
ATCTCCACGCTGCCCAGGGGCTGGGTGGGATCCTTCCCGACCGCCTCCAACAGTCATACGAGTGCGCTCAGCGCCTGTTCGGCTGTACCAAGGGCTGATGGTCCGCCAACCGGGCCGGGGAACAGCGCGAGAGCGGTGCCCAGGCCGCCGAAGACGACGTCCTCGCGGTTGGTCAACCAGCACCGAGGTCGCCGGTGCGGACCCAGCCGTCACGCACGGCGTCGGCGGTCGGTTCCGGCTCGTTCCAGTAGTCGGCCATCGACCACGGGGTCATCACCCACACCTCGCCGTGCTCACCTGCCGGCAGGGCCCGTCCGTCCCACGGATCGCGTATCGTCACCCGCACCCCGTCCGCCGGCCTGCCGACCGGCATGCGCAGCTCGGGATCGAGGTGCTCCGGCGGAAACAGCATGCTGATCATTCCGGCCTCGCTTGTGCCGTACACCTGGATGAGGACGGGACCCAGAACCTTGGCCGCCTCCCCCATTCGCTCGGGAGAAGCCGGACCCCGGTGTAGAACAGTTCCGTCACGCTCGACAGGTCGGCGCGCTCGATGTCGGGTTGCCTGGCCAGCGCGTACACCTCCGCTGGTATGTGTCAGCGGCGCGGTGACCAGCAGGTTCGCCGGCCGGACCTTTCGGCTCAGCTGGACCGACGCCACCTTGTTCCTCACCTCGAACGACCAACTCACGCCCTTGGGCTTACCGGTCGAGCCACTGGTGAAGGTGACGACCGCGATCCCGCCCTTCCGCGCGGTGTCCAGGTCGAAAGGCTCCGCGGAAGCGGCGGTCAGGTCGATGACGCCTTGGCCGAAGTCGCCGAGGGCAGCGAGCAGCGGACGATCCGGCAGGGGACCGCACAATACCCGGCGGGTCTTCGAGGCCCGCGACCTGCGCCCCTTGCCTGATCTCCTGCAGCGGCTCGCCCCAGGGGACATCCGTTCGACGTCGGCAAGCGTCCGCGCCAAGGTGCCGATGACGTCACTGTCATCGGCGACGTGGACGTCGGCGGCGGGCACCGGGTGGCGGAGTTCGTCGACGCCCTGGTGCGCGATGGCGCGGATGGCTGGAACTCACCGGATTCGTCCCGAACTCACGCTGTTCGTGGTGTGATCCTCAGACGGAGCCGGGCGGGCTTCATGGTGAAGCCCAGCCGCGGTGAGGTGCGTGATCCGGGAGCCGAGCTCAGCCTCCAACGCTGCAGGATCACCGCAAGCATCACAGAGACTTCGGTCATCGCGAAGGCGTCCCCCATGCATTTACGACTCCCGAGTCCGAACGGAATCAGGGTGTTGCGTTTTGCCTGATCGGTGGACTCCGGGTGCCAGCGGTCGGGATCGAAGCTATCTGGTGCCGGGTACACGTCAGGGTCGAGATGCAGGGCTGCCATGTTGACGAGCACGTCCGCTCCGGCTGGGAGGCGATGGCCGCCGAGGTCTGTGGCACGGGATGTGATGCGGCTGGTGACCCATGGTGGTGTGCGGATCCGGAGCGCTTCTTCGAGGGTGCTGCGCAGGACCGGGAGGTGGTCGAGGTCCTCATAGGTTGGTGTTCGCGTACCGAGAACCGAATCGATCTCCGCTACCACCCTTTGGTAGCGGTCAGGGTGGGACACCAGCAGGTGCATGGTCCACGCCATGAGCGTGGCCGGCTCTTCGACACCACCGAGTATGAATTGCCAGATGTTACCCCGGATAAGTTCCTCGGTCATGACCCCGGAGGATTCGGCTTGCGGTAGGAGCATGAGGGCGAGCAGATCGTCGTACACGGATACGTCAGTCCGTCGGGTGCCGATGATATCGGTGATCGCGTCGTTGATGCGGTCTTTTGCTTTGCCATAGCGCCTCATGGCCGGCAGTGGAATACGCCCGAGGTGTGGGAACAATGCTTTCACCAGCAAGCCGCGAAGAACGACTGGGACATTCTGTTTCAGTTCCTTCATATGGCGACGGGTCACCGGGTCGACGAACAGGACTCCGGCGAGTCCCGCCGTGGCCATCCTCAAAGTCTCCTCGGTGGCATTGATCACTTGCCCTGCCCGCCACTGGGAGACATGGGAAACGGCCTCGTCGACCAAGCGTGGCACGTACTGGCGAATGCTTTCGGTCCGGAATGCCGGCTGCAGAAGAGCCCGCATGGGCTTGTGAACCTTCGCAGGACAGGTAGTCACACCGTCCCCCACTTCATCGATAACCGCGTCGACAAAAGATCCACCCTTGTCGAAGGGGCCGTGTCCGCTCAGCATCATTTCGCGAACGAGGGGGAGCGAGCTCACCATATAGAAGGTGTGCCGACCCATGCGGACACGCACGAGCGGACCGTACGAAGAGGCCTTCAAGAAGAAGCCGGCGGGGTTGGTCCCTATTGCCAGCAGATGCCCGATCACCGGTAGATGTCCAGGCGCATAGGGAACCGTTTCGGATTCTCGGTCGCGCTGCTGTCGGTTCACGTAAGACATCGGATTTCCTTCCTTCTCTTAAGGGAGAGAGCCTTCCTCAAACGCATAGGGGTGATGATTCCAGGACCCCCACCTGCCTCGAGGCGTGAGATCATGCCGAGGCCGATGTCGAGAAAGAACGGTGATCCACAGTTCAGAGGAGATCCCACCACCAGGCGATCGCGGGAAGTTGGATCGCCTTGGGGTCGATGTCGCGGGAGTCACTTGTCCCGGTAGGCAGCGTCCTGGCCTCAACCCGATATCGATCTGTTCTGACGCTCCATTGAAAATTACCGCGGACGACATGACCGATATCCCTGGCATACCGCCGCACAGCGGGAGATTCGCCGGATTGAGACTTGTCGCGCAGTCGCGCGTAGAGATACAGGATTCTATTGCGAAGCTGGATGGCCTCGCTGACGGCCTCGTCGAGAGTAAGCCCACCGTCGTTCATCAGGATGTGGACAATGTTCCTTTGTCCCACCGCGTCTTCACGGGAGAAGGAGAAGATGTCGTTGTCGATTCCAGCGGCCAACGCTATGGCCTGCGAGACAGCACGTACTCGCGGGGTGCGGGCCTCTTGAGCCGTGAGTTCGTAACCGCCGCATACGGGAACGAACGCGTTGAACCAGGGGCCGCCGCAGTCGTTGATGCGGAGAGTCACATAGGAGTTGAGATCTGGCAGCACTCCCCGCTCCCAGTTGCTCATATGCCACAGCGTGTACAACAGCGCTTTGCGGAGCCCGTCGGCCACCTGAGCCACGTTTGCACCGTTGGCGGCATCCGCGAGTCGGCAGATTATGTCCTGCAGTGCGGCCCCATAAGCGCTGTGGACTTGCGCCTCTGGACTGTCGAGCACCGCCAGAAGGCGGCCGACCGCGGGTGCGAGGCCAGAGCAGGTCCGCAGTTCCGGGTCGGTCACGTGCTCGTCATCGAAGGCGAACCCCAAATAGTTCAATTCCGCGGCGATACCCAGAATTTCCATGTCCGTGCAGTACGGATAGCACTGCGCTATGAACTCACCGACGTTGATCTGGGTTACTGGACTGTCCGGAGCGCACAGCTTCGAGTCGATCAGCCATCGCACCGCTCGCTCATCGATCTCGTTCCCGTTCGGATATGAAATCAGCGGGGTCGGCTCGAAAAAAACCTGAGCCTGTTCGACCATAAGTGCTCCTTTGGGTCATCGGATCATTCAGGTTCCATGTCATGAAATGGTCTTTTCACTCCGGCGTCCTGGCCACTGTGCGCAGCAGCCATTGACGCGGATGCAAGATGACGCTCAGCGGGGGCCGGACAGATTGGCCGGGTAGCGATTCCAGATGCCAGCGGCCGGCAATTGTAGCCAGGGCAAGGACGGCCTCGTTGACAAAGAACTGATCACCGATGCATTTGCGGGGACCGCCACCGAAAACGATGAAGGCGTTTCGATCGGGTGGGTTCGGGTTGTCGAGAGCCCATCGGTCAGGATCAAAGCGTTCGGGGTGGCGGTACAGGGTGGGGCTGCGGTGCAGAAGGTATGGGCTCACGACGAGGACCGTGCCGGCTGACAGGGGATGCCCTCCGAGGTCCGTGTCGGGAGCGACGACGCGGGTGGTGAGCCACAGGGGTGGCCACAGCCGCAACGTCTCGGTGACGACGCACGTGGTGTACGGCAACGAGGGGAGAAGGTCGACGCCGGCTGAGCCGCCCGCGAGCACTGCGTCAGCTTCCGCCTGAAGCCGTTTCTGAACGTCGGGGTGCTCCGCGATCAGGTGCAGTGCCCACCCCAGAGCAGTAGAGGGAGCCTCGGCTCCCCCGATGAACATACCGACCGCCTGATTGACAAGCTCGGTGTCAGTCATGAGTTCCGCATCGTGGGCGGCCATGAATGCCGACAAGAGGCCCGCTTGGTCGGCGCCGGTGCTGCGGTGGTGAGTGACGACCTCGCCGATGACGGTCCTGAGACGGGCGATGGAGCGGCTATAGCGGACATTGCCGGGGGTTGGCAGCCGGTCCAGCGGCGGCGGGAGGAGCATCCGCCGATACATGCCGGCCGTGATGGTATCCAGGTCCTTGATTGCCTGATCCACCGTGGCGGGCGGCAGGACGTCGGAGAACATGGTGGCGACCATGACCTTGGATGTGAGCCTGGATGCCTCCGTGAGGGCGTCCACTACCTGGCCGTTCCGCCATGAACCTGTCACCTCATCGATCTTTGCGACCATGGTGGACGCGTAGCCGCACAGCCGTTCAGGATGGAAGGCCGGCTGAATCTGGCGACGCTGACGCCTGTGCTCGTCGGCCGGACAGGTGATCAAGCCGTTGCCGACGATCTCCAGTGCCCTGTCAAGGAGGGGACCGGCCCTCTCGAAGACCCGGTCGTTCACCAGCACCTGGTGGGTCAGGTCCGGATCACACACCACCACGGCGCTGGTCGGACCGACGCGGATCCTGACGAGTTCACCCTGGGCTGGGAGGGAGAGCAGGAACGCCCAAGGGTTTCGCAGCAGCGGAACAGCGTGACCAGCGAGCGGAAGGGCTCCCGAAGCGGTAGGGATGGGGTTCGCCGTTACCTTTGTCATCGTGAGCCTCCGCTGAGCCGTCCATGTGCCGGGTGTGGAGGAGGAAGCCGCGTCGGGCGCCGTGTCCGTCCAGCCAGAAGGCGGTGCGGACGGGTCGCGCCGTCTCGTACACGGACGGCGACATGTGCCCCCAGGGGTTGGCCTGGACGTCGGCCGGCAGCGTCGAGACCGTCTCCGCCTCCCGCCGCAGCCAGTTCTCCAGCAGGTCGGAGGCGTTCGCCTCCACATTCGTCACTGCGCTTCTGCATCACTTCCCTCTCTGATGTCCGTCGGCTGGGCATCCAGGACCTCGACGACACGGATCAGGCATGCGGGACCGACGACACGGATCAGGCATGCGGGACCTCGACGACGCGGATCAGCGCTCACGCCGTGCCAGAGCGTCGACCAGCGCCAGCAACTTGGCGCCGGCGCAGGGTTCGGGCCTCGCCCGCGCCAGCGCCGCCCTGGCGCTCGCGTAAGCCTCTTGGGCACGCCGCTCCGCCCAGGCGCGACCGCCCGCTTCCTCGATCAGCCGGGCGAGTTCGGCGCAGTCGTCGGAGGCGAAGGGCTCGTGAATGTCCCTGTCGTACAAAGCTGCGAGCTTGTCTCCCGCGGGGGTGCCCGACGTCAGGGCGGCGAGCACCGGCAGGCTCTTCTTGCGGGCTCGCAGATCCGAGTGGACGGGTTTGCCGGTGATCGCTGGATCGCCCCAGATCCCGAGCAGATCGTCGACGAGTTGGAAGGCGAACCCGACGTTGTCTCCGAACTCCCCGAAGAACATGCTCCTGCGGTCGTCGGCACCGGCGCTGAGCGCACCGAGCCGGCAGGCGCCCCGGAGGAGGGCTCCTGTTTTCCCGGCCGCCATGGCAAGCCCTTCGCCCATCGTGATGTCGGAACGATCTTCGAAGGACATGTCCAACTTCTGCCCGTGCAGCATGTCCAGCAGGATTTCGGTCAGTCTCACCGATGTGGTCCGGCTGAGCCCTGCGGCGTATTTGAACGCGAGCACCATGAGGGCATCGCCGAGCAGGATGGCATCCGCGGTGCCGAACGCCGACCAGACGGTCCGGCGGTGCCGCCGGGTGACGTCGCCGTCCATCACGTCGTCATGCAGGAGCGAGAAGTTGTGGATCAGTTCGACGGCCACCGCCGCGGACAGCGCCTGTTCCGCCTGGCCCCCGGCCGCCTGCGCACACAGCATGGTGAGCGCGGGACGTATCAGTTTGCCCGAGTCGCCTTCGACAGGCCGCCCTTGCTCGTCGGTCCAGCCGAAATGGTACCCGGCGACGAGACGCATGGACGCCGGGAGTTGATCGGCGGCGGATTTCAAGCCCGCTATCACCAGTGAACGCAACTCGCCGGCGCTCTCGCGTGCGCTGATCTCTTCACTGGGGCCGACCGGTCCGCCGGTTCTGTCTCCGAGAATGCCGGAGATCTCTGACACCGAATTACCTTGCATGCATCTCCCTCGTGGTGCAGCAATGTGCTCAGGCATCTGGGCGACTTGTAGGGAGCCACCCCGTCGTGGCCGAACGGTGGAGCCCGACAGTTCTGGAAGCCAGGGCGGATGTCAGCGCTCGGTGGCTTCGGTCAACTTGATCGCCGCGACCGGGCAGCGCCGGGCGGCGTCGCGGACGTCCTGCCAGAGCCGCTCGGGTGGATGGGTATCGCGGACGACGACGACACCGTCCTCGTCCCGCTCGGTGACGACCTCCCGGGACGCAGAATCGGCCAGCAGTGCCCGATCATCCGTGTACCGGGTCACCAGCCACGCCCGGCGACCACCGGCGGCCACCGGGCGATTATCGGCCATTACCTGACGGACCGACTGTTCCAACTGCCGACGGGCCAGTTCGGGAGTTGGAACGAGCGGATTCTCCGACCGGTCGAACGACAGATTGAAGAATCGTTTCAGCGGAGTCCGTTATGAGTGCTTTCGGGCCCCCTACGGGGGCGAGCCCGGCATTTGGAGGCCGACTGGAACGTGCTGCCGGGCGGAGGCGGCGTCCGCGCGCGATGTAGGGGCGAATGATGCCTGTGGCATGTGTGACAACACTGTCATGGCCGATTCCTGCCCTCTGGGCTGCGAGTCATGCCGACGGTAGTGGAAGACTGAATAATTTTTCTACAAGTCGTGAGGCGCAAAATCCGCGTCATAGAAGCCGCCATGGGCCTCGCCGGCACCGTCATCACCGTACGCAGCCTGATCCGTCGAGCCTGGACCACCCACCGCTGGGTGGAGGGCGTCCTCGCGGAGCTTCTTCAGTACGGACAGGCGGTCCTGAGAAGCCCGTACGCCGTTCACCGACGCCGTGGTCGCGGAGGCGACCGTCGACAGCTACGACGAGTACGAACAACTCGCCGCCTCCACACGGTCATCGACGACCGCCTCGCCCTGCCGCGGGGCGGGCCGGTGGGTGGGGCGTCGCCGCGGCCCCGCGCACGGTAGACCAGCGACCCGGCAGAACGAGACGGGCATCACATCTCTCCGCGGAACAACCGGAAAGACTTTCCCCGTTTCACCGTTCGTCCGCTGGAACCGGGGACTTCTCCCCCGGTTTCCCGAGCACCCCGGCGAGAGCGGAGGACGACGACGTGATCAGCGCGACGCAGGCCGACGCCCCAACCGCGGACGCTGCCCTGGAGACCAGGGCCTCCCGGCGGCGCGCCGACGCTTCCCGCAATCACCAGCGCATCCTCGCCGCAGCCCGTGACGTCTTCGTCGAGCAAGGTGCCGACGCGCCGCTGGACGAGATCGCCCGCCGCGCAGGCGTCGGAAACGCTACGCTCTACCGCCACTTCGACGACCGCGAGGATCTGATCCGCCAGGTCGCCATGCACGTCGTCGGGCAGCTCGCGGATGACGCCGAGGCCGCGCTCGACGAGAAGGAGGATCCCTTCCAGGCGCTCCGCTTCTTGCTGCACACCGCCGCCGACCGGCGCATCGGCGCGGTCATTCCCGCGGTGAAAGGACATTTCGCGAAGAACGAGGCCTTCTACGCCGTCCGTCGGCGGGCCGTGACCGCCGTGGAGGAGATCATGCGCCGGGCGCGGGAGAGCGGTCAGTTGCGCCCGGACGTGGGGGTCGGCGACATCTGGGTCGCGCTCGCCCAGATCACACGTCCGCTGCCGGGCGCCCGCTGCTCCGTTTTCGAAGGCCACGTCGGCCGGCACCTCGAGATCTTCCTCGCCGGGATGCGCGCCCCCACGCCGACCGAGCTTCCTGGCTCACCATTCCACTCTGCCGATCTGGAGCGGTCCTGCTCGTGCGTCCCCCCTGACCAGCACTGACACGTGACTAGCGGTATCTGACGCGGCCACACATCTACGAAGACAGCCTCACATCTCAACACCTCGACAACTCGACGACTCGACGACTCAACGACTCAACGACTCAACAGCAGTTGCCCCCTCACCGGGCACTGCCGAGACAAACGCTTGGAGACGCTTCCGTCATGGCGGCCACCACCACAACAACCACCGGGGCTCCACCAGGCACCGGCGTCCCACGACGCTGGGCGGCCCTCTCCTTCATCGCCCTCGCCCAGCTCATGGTCGTCCTGGACGCCACGGTCGTGAACATCGCGCTGCCGTCCGCCCAGAAGGCACTGGACATCTCGGACGGCAACCGCCAGTGGGTGATCACCGCCTACACCCTGGCCTTCGGCGGGCTGCTGCTCTTCGGCGGCAGGATCGCCGACCTCGTCGGCCGCAAGCAGACCTTCCTCATAGGCCTGCTGGGATTCGCCGGAGCGTCGGCGCTCGGCGGAGCGGCGGTCAACGCAGGCATGCTGCTCGGCGCCCGCGCGCTGCAGGGCTCCTTCGGTGCTCTCCTCGCCCCGTCCGCGCTCTCGCTGCTCACGGTGATGTTCACCGAACCGAAGGAGCGGGCCAAGGCGTTCGGTATCTACGGCGCGATCGCGGGTGGCGGCGCCGCCCTCGGCCTGATCCTCGGCGGCGTGCTGACCGAGTACCTGAACTGGCGCTGGGCGCTGTACGTGAACGTCCCGATCGCCGTCGTCGCCTTCATCGGCGCCCTGGCCTTCCTCCACGTCTCGGCATCCTCCCGCAACCGTGCGCGTCTGGACATCCCGGGCGTCGTGCTGGTGACCGCGGGCCTGGTGTCGCTGGTGTACGGCTTCACCCGCGCGGAGTCCGACGGTTGGAGCGACCGCTCCGTCATCGGTTTGTTCGTCGCCGCCGGCGTGCTGCTCATCGCGTTCGTCGCGGTCGAGAGCCGGGTCAAGGCCCCGCTGCTGCCGCTGCGCGTAGTCCTGGACCGCAACCGCGGTGGGGCCTATCTGGCGGTCGGCCTCGCCGTGATCGCGATGTTCGGGCTGTTTCTCTTCCTCACCTACTATCTGCAGGTCGTCAAGGGCTACTCACCCGTCAAGACGGGCCTGGCCTTCCTGCCGATGGTGGCCGGCATGATCACCGGCTCGACGCAGATCTCCGCGCGGCTGATGCATCGCGTCGCGCCGCGCGCGCTGATGCTGCCCGGCCTGCTCTGCGCCACCGCCGGCATGGTGATACTCACCCAGCTCAAGGTCGACAGCTCGTACGCCAGCATGGTGCTCCCGGCCCAGGTGCTGCTCGGTCTCGGGCTCGGCTGCAACATGATGCCCGCGATGAACCTGGCCACCACCGGTGTCGCCCCGCAGGAGGCGGGCGTGGCGTCGGCGATGATCAACACCTCGCAGCAGGTCGGCGGTTCGATCGGCACAGCCATGCTGAACACGATCGCGGCGACCGCCACCACCCATTACCTCACCCATCACACACACGGTCGTCCCACGCCGCATCTCGCGGCCGTCGGCATGGTCCACGGCTTCACCGTCGCCCTCTGGTGGGCTGTCGGCATCCTTGGCCTGGCCGCGCTCATCGTGGCCGTGCTCGTCAACCGCAAGGGCGAGGGACGGCGTGCCGCCGCCTCGCAGAGCGGGAACGGAGTGGACGGGGCCGAGGGGATTCCGGCCCAGCGGAGCCGGGAGCTCGCCTCCACAGGCATCAGGACCGCGGAGAGCGACCGTCCGTCCGTGCAGGGGCAGTCGTCCGATGTGACCGTAGCCGTCGCGTCGGCCGAGGAGGCCCGCGACGGAGGGCCGGGCGCCGAGATCCGCGGCTACGTCCGCGGCAGTGGGGCCGCCCCGGTGCCCGGTGCCACGCTCACTCTTATCGACCTGAGCGGGCACCAGGTCGGCCGGGCTGCCGCCCACGGCGACGGCTCATACGCCCTGACCGCCCCGGGCGCGGGCTCGTATGTACTGGTCACGGCCTCCAGCGGACACCAGCCGCAGGCCGCGACGCTGATGGTCGGCAACGAGCCGCTCGTCCACGACGTGAACCTGGCGGGCACCAGCTGCCTCACCGGTGTGGTCCGCAGCGCGTCGACGGGGGCACCGATCGGGGGTGCCATGGTCGTGGTGACCGATGTCCGCGGACAGGTGATCGCCTCCGGCAAGACGAGCGAGGATGGCGGATTCTCCTTTGCCGACCTGACCTCCGGCACCTTCACCGTGGCGGTGAGCGCCGAGAGTCACCGGCCCACGGCGCTGCCGATCGAGGTCGTCGGCCAGGGCATCACACCATGCACGGTGGAGTTGCAGGTCGGAGCCCAGGTGCAGGGCACCGTCCGGGCCGGAAGCGAGAACAGGCCGCTGGCCGACGCCCGAGTCACCCTGCTGGACTCGGGGGGCAACGTGGTCGGCACCGCCACCACCGGCCTCGACGGCGAATACGCCTTCACGGACCTGGACACGGGCGAGTACACCATGATCGCCAGCGGCTATCCTCCGGTGGCGACCACGCTGACCGTCGACGGGATCGGGGAGAGCGGCTTCGACCTGCAGCTCGGCCACCCATGACCACGTGACGGTCGTCTCCGATCCAGAAGCCCGCGCCCGGCGGAAGTTTCTTCGAGGCGGTGAACGGGACGATGCCCAGCTCGACTGCCTTGAGGCCGATCACACCGGACAGGCAGGAGAGCTGGGCCGCAAGGTCGGCCGGCGGGTGAGCCCCTTGCGCCTGGTGGTGGGCCGCCTGCGTCCGGTGGTGGGCCGCCTGCATCGGGCGATGGCCCCCGGCCGGCTGACGCTTCCTGAAACCGCCGCCCACAGAATCACTTGGGGCTCAGCAAGTCCGCCGCACCTCCTCCCCCCACGAGCTGATCGACTCCCAGTGCCTGTCTCAGCTCGCTCCGCCTCCGTATGCCCAACTTCTTGTAGGTGCTGGTGAGATGGGTCTCCACCGTGCGCCGGGAGAGGTGCAGCAGGCCGGCGATCTCCGGGTTCGTGCAGCCGTCGGCGGCCAGTTGGGCGATGCGGCGCTCGCTGCCGGTGAGAGAGCCGGACCCGGTGAGGGCGGCGGTGGCGGTGCGGCGGGCGCCGCCCTCGCGCAGGGCCTCCTCCGCGAGCGTCCGCAGTCGCAGCGCGCCCAGGCGTTCGGCGCGTTCGGCCGCCTCCCGCAAACCCTCCCGGGCCCGGGCGCGTTCCCCGGCGGCCGTCCACTGCCGGCCCTGCGCGATCAACGCTGCCACCAGCTCCTGCTCCGTGGCAGCCGACGCCTCCCGAAGCAGCCGTACGGCGTCCTCGGCCAGCTCCAGACCCCGGTGGCCGCCGGTGACGGTGCCGAGCACCCGCAGGGCGCGCCCCACCGTGCGGGGCGTGCCCCACACCCGGGCCAGGCGCAGCTCCTCCTCGGCCAGCGCGAGCGCCTCCCGAGGGTCGCCGAGTGCGAGCCGGCATTCGGCGGCTGCCGTTCGCCACGGCGTGACGACCGGGCTGACCACCTCGCGGGCCGACTGGCGGCGGCCACACTCCAGGAAGTCGTGCAGCGCCCCCGCCGCTTCCCCCGAAGCGGCGCGCTGCACGCCCCGCGCGTACAGGAACCGGTTCAGCTCCCAGGAGTCC
>CBFHCJ010000140.1:0-11843 GCA_965654005.1 uncultured Streptomyces sp.
GGCGTCGTGTGGCTGCTCACCGGGCGGGCGCTGCGGCCCGTGGAGGCCCTGCGCGCCCAGACCGCCGAGATCACCGCCTGTGACCTGGGCCGCCGCCTGGACGTACCGCCGGCCGACGACGCCCTGGGCCGACTGGCGCGGACCCTCAACGATCTGCTCGCCCGGCTGGACGTCTCCACCCAGCGGCAGCGGCAGTTCGTCGCGGACGCGGCCCACGAGCTGCGCTCCCCGCTGAGCAGCCTGCACACCCAGCTGGAGGTGGCCGTCCGGCACCCCGGCTCGGCGGACTTGCGCGCCCGCGGGCCGGCCCTGATCGAGGAGAGCGAGCGGCTGTCCCGGCTCGTGGACGACCTCGTACGACTGGCCCGCCTCGACGCCCGGCCCCGGCTGCGCAAACGCCCCGTGGATCTGGACGAGATCGTCTTTCACGAGGTCCGCCACGCCCGCCGGCGCACCGCCCTCGTCATCGACCAGCACGCCGTCAGCGCGGCGCGTGTCTACGGCGACGGGGACGCCCTCGGCCGCGTCGTGCGCAATCTGCTGGACAACGCCATCCGCTACGCCGTGGAGCGGATCGAGGTGAGCCTGGGCGTCCATGACGGCACCGCGGGCCTGGTCGTCGCCGATGACGGTCCGGGTATCCCGGTGGCCGACCGGAGCCGCGTCTTCGACCGCTTCACCCGACTGGACGGGGCCCGCGCCCGGGACACCGGCGGAAGCGGCCTCGGGCTGGCGATCGTCCACGACGTCATCGCCGCCCACGGCGGCTACATCCGCATCGAGGACAACGCGCCCGGAGCCCGCCTCGTGGTCAGCATCCCGGCCACGGATCTGTGACCCTACGAACCCCGGTGAACGGGGGTGGCAACCGCTCAGCGCGGAGTGTGTATGAGGGCGGTGTAGCGCGTTCGTGTTGCATCTTTGCGCCAAGGAGGCATGTGACATGACGTCCGCGACACCGCCCCGCATCGCTGTTACGGCCCCGACCGTCCACCGGTTCGTCGAGGTCGATCAGGTGGAGGTCTTCTACCGGGAGTCCCTGCCCGAGCGTCCCGACGCCCCGGTGGTGCTGCTCCTGCACGGCTTTCCCTCCGCCTCGCACCAGTTCCGCCGCCTCATCGACACCCTCGGCCGCCACTACCGGCTCATCGCCCCCGACTACCCGGGCTTCGGACACACCCGCACCCCGGACGGGTTCACCTACTCCTACCCCCGGCGCCGACCAGGCCGTCCTCGACCTGTTCACCCTGGACGCCACCCGCGCCCAGTACGAGGGCGGCACCGCCGACCCCGAACTGATCGCCCCCGAGGGCTGGCTGCTCGACCAGCACTTTCTCGACCTGCCCGGCCGCAAGCAGGCGCAGCGCGCGCTTGCCTACGACTACAAGAGCAACATCGCCGCCTACCCCGACTGGCAGGCGTGGCTGCGCAAGCACAGGCCGCCGGCTCTGATCACCTGGGGCAGCCGGGCGATGACCCTGCCTGTCCGACGCGGCCGAGGCGGCACGGCGGCCGCTCGGCCCTTCGGATGGGCCCGCGACGCACTGGCCGACTGGTGGGCCGACCGCGCAGCGGTGGTCTCCGCCGCACGGCCGGCCCCACTGGTCTCGACGCCGTCGTATCCCTCGCGGAGAAAGTTCACCGTTTTGTGACAGCACGACCGTCCCTGCAACCGACATTCCCACGCATCCTGTCTAGCTGACAGGGACCGCAAGGCACGCGAAGGGGAAGGCCTGGCATGGGGGACATACGCAGACGGGGAGCCGTCGCACTCGGGATCACCACGCTGGTGGCTCCGCTCACGCTCGCGCTCGGTACCGCGCCCGCGGACGCCGCGAGCTGTACGACGCAGACCGGCCCGTACCAGAAGCAGGTCGAGAAGTTCCTCGGCCGGCCGGTCGACGGCATACAGTCCGCCGCCGACTGCAAGGCGATCCAGGCATTCCAGAACAAGCACGGCATCACCCCGGCCATCGGCTACGCGGGCCCCGTCACCTGGGGCGTGATGGACCTGATGAACAAGCAGAAGGCCGTCGGGAACAACCCCGACAAGGACGGGAAGTGCCCCGTCAACAAGGGCCGCATCGCCTGCGTCAACCTCACGCTCCAGCTCAGCTGGATCCAGGACGGCGGCCGTCTCGTCTACGGCCCCGTCCCGGTGCGCACCGGCCGCGACGGCTACGAGACCCGCACCGGACTGAAGAAGATCTACTGGCGGGACATCGACCACGTCTCGAGCGTCTACAACGTGCCCATGCCCTACAGCCAGTTCTTCGACGGCGGCCAGGCCTTCCACTCCGTCGGCGTCAGCATGTGGAACCCGCCCGGCTCGCACGGCTGCGTCAACATGACCAAGACCGACGCCAAGAAGTACTGGTCGCTGCTCAAGGTAGGCGACGACGTGTTCGTCTACGGCCGCAAGCCCGGCACCTGACCCGCTCGTGGTCCGGCCGTCCTCGCGAACGGCCGGACCACGCAGTCCAGGTGCTGGTGCTGGGCACCGTGGAGGGCTGACGTGCCGTGCTTCGCGTAAGTGATCAGCTTCACGGTCCGGAATGCCGGAAGGCGGCTGATTACTCACATGGCCCTCACGCCGTGCCCCGTATGCTTCACGTCATGTCCACCACTCCCGAACCCCTAGCGGAACGCTCCGCCGACGAGGTCAACGAGGAGATCCGGGCCCTGTGGTTCCGGAGCGGCGGGACACTGAGCATGGAGGAGCGGCGGGAATACCAGCGGCTCGTCATGGAGTGGGCGGCGGCTTCCCCGCGCCCGACGCAGGCGGCCTGATCGCTTTCCGCGAGTCGACGGTCCGTGACGCCCGCGCGCCGGTACGGTCGTACGTCCGTACCGGCGCCCTTCGTGTCGACGCCTAGACTGCGGCCATGGACGAGGCCTCGCTGGACCGGCTCGGTACGGGCAAATACCTGTTGGTCACCAGCTACCGAAAGAACGGCACACCGGTCGCCACGCCGGTGTGGGTGGTGCGCGACGGCGACGCGCTCGGCGTCTGGACCGCCGCGGACTCCTGGAAGGTGAAGCGGATCCGGGCCCGCGCCGACGTCCTGGTCGGCCCCTGCGACGTGCGCGGCAACCCGACCGGCGACCAGATCCCCGCCACCGCCGAGATCTGCGATCCGGCCACCACGGCCCGCTACCGGCAGCTCATCGCCCGCAAGTACGGCATCATGGGCCGCCTCACCCTCCTTGGCAGCCGGCTGCGCCGGGGCGAGACGGGGACGGTCGGCATCCGGGTGACGCCGACGCCGTGACGCGGGTGCAGCGTGCGGCGAGTGCCTGCTCGGCGCTGCCCGGCGCCGTGTGGCCCTCGTCCGTCGTCCGGTTCTCGATGGCCCAGGGCGTAACGGGTCGGGTAGTTGTACGAGCGGCAACGGCACGGTCGCGGTTCCGGTCCTAGGCAGGCGGTATCCCCGCGTTCCCCGTCCGCCACGCCCATGCGGCTACCTCCACACGGTTGCGTGCCGACAGCTTGAGGTGGACGCTGGCGAGGTGGGTCTTGACCGTGGAGAGGGAGACGTACATCTCCGCGGCGATCTCCGCGTTGGTGCGGCCGAGGGCGACCAGGCGGACGACGTCCAGCTCCCGGTCGGTCAGCGGCTCCCGGTCGGTCAGCGGCTTTTGCGGGGGCGGTGGCGTCGGCGCCGTGGGCTTCTCCGACTTGGCCGTGAGGTGTTCGAGCAGGCGCACCGTGATGGAGGGCGACACCAGGGAGTCCCCGACCGCGGCGGCGCGCACCGCCTCCGCGAGCAGTGTTGGTCCCGAGTCCTTGAGGAGGAAGCCGCACGCGCCGCCGCGCAGCGCGCCGTAGACGTACTCGTCGAGGTCGAAGGTGGTGACCACGACGACGCGCAGCGGATCGGCGACCTGAGGTCCGGCCAGCAGCCGAGTCGCCTCCAGACCGTCCAGCATCGGCATGCGGATGTCCAGCAGACAGACGTCGGGCCGCAGTTCCCGGGCCAGCCGTACGGCGCTCTCGCCGTCGGCGGCCTCGGCGACCACGGTAATGTCGGGCTGGGCCTCCAGGAAGAAGCGGAAGCCGGTGCGCACCATCTCCTGGTCGTCGGCGATCAGGACACGGATCGGGTGGCGGTCGTTCATGGTCGCATCATGCCTGAGAGGGAAGGGCGGATCACGACAGTGCGGTCAGGGCGGTCTCGATCTGCGCCTTGCCGCCGTGGACCCGAGCCACCACCCCGTCATCGCCGAGCAGGAGTTCGTAGTCGTCGGTCGAGGCCCGGACGGTCGAACGGACCCCCGCCTCGGACAACAGCTCACGCGCCCGTACGCGAGGGGGCCCGGACTGATCTGCGACGCACGGACGGCCACCCGGTCCGGCTGGTCCGCCCCGATGATCCCGATCTGGCCGACCGTGCAGAACCCCGCCATGAACCTTGCCGCGAACCCCGTCGGCACCAGTTCGCTGACGGTGTGTCAGGCACCGCGCGGATCGTCGCTGAGCCGGCGCGCGGCGAGCAGCGGGGCAGGGCGCCGGGCCAGTCGGAGCCGACCGCCACGGGCCGCCACCGCGCCACAGGCCATGAGGAGGGGCTTGAGTTTCATGAGGTACTCCTGCCGAGGGTGGGGAGCTTGCGATCCAACCTCTCCCGTCGGCCGGGGCGCCACCTCGGCCGAACGGTCAGGCTTTCCCGCTAGGGCAGGCGCCTCCTCGGCCGTACGGTTGATCCGGACGACACAGACACTGCTTACTGTGAGTGGCGTGAACCTCAGGCAGGACACCAAGGACCCCACCAAGGTCCCCACCGTGGCGCCCCCGGGCTGCGCCCGCAGCGGCGGCATCGTCGCCCTGTTCCTGGCGTGCGGCACCGATGCGCTGCTCGCGGGTATGAACAACCAGGACATCTGGCCGCCGCTGCTGGTCCTGGCCTTGGGACTGGCGGCCCTGCTGTGGCCCTCCTGCCGCCGGCCCGCCTGGCTGACCCCCTCCGTCCGGACCGCCGTGCCCGCTCTCGTCGCCGCAGCGCACGTCCTCACCCTGATCGCGCTCGGGCAGAAGGGGGCCTTCGGACCGGGCCAGGCGGCGCTGCTGCTGTGCCTGCTGCTCGTCGCCGTCCGCACCTGCCCGCCCGGCTGGGCGCTGGCCTGCGGCACGCTCAACGGAGTCGTGCTTCTCGCGCTGCCGCTGTCGTACTACGGCGTCGAACTGGACAGCAGCCTCTACGGCCTCCTCGCGCTGTTCCTGCTCCTGATCGGCTGTACCGCGGGCCTGGGAGCCTACCTGCGCACGCTGGACGGCCGCCGGGTGCTGGCCGTCACCGAAACCCGCCGCGCCGAACGGCTGGCGATGGCCGCCGACCTGCACGACTTCGTGGCCCACCATGTCACCGGGATCCTGGTCCAGTCGCAGGTGGCGCGCATGATGGCCGGGACCGAACCCGAGCGTCTGGACACCGTCCTCGCGTCCATCCAGCGCGCCGCGACCGAGGCGCTGGCGTCGATGCGCCGTACGGTCGGTGTACTGCGCGACCACGACGGCCGGGACGAGCCCGCCGATCGCCGTCCGCCCGGCGACCTCGCGGCGATCACCGGCCTGGTCGACGCCTTCGACGGTATGGGCGGGGTCGACGGCCGCAAGGCCGTGCTGCACCGGGACCCGTCGGTGCCCGAGGCCCTGCCGCACGAGGTGCAGTCCGCGGCCTTCCGCGTCGTACAGGAGGCCCTGACGAATGTACGCCGTCACGCCGCCGACGCGACCGAGGTCGCCGTCGCGCTCCGCTGGGAGAACGGGGAGCTGGAGATCTCGGTGCGCGACGACGGACGCGGCGGCGCCCGGCTGCCGGAGGCGGCGCGTGGCGGCGGGTTCGGCCTGGTGGGGCTCACCGAACGCGTCACCGCGCTCGGCGGCTGTCTGCGGGCACGCCCGTACGAGGAGGGCCCCGGCTGGGAGGTCGTGGCGGTACTCCCCGCGGCGAACGTCGCGATCGGGCGGACGTGACATCCACGGGCAGCCGCTCGATAAGGACTTCGGGCCGGCAAACGGCCCGTCAGCTCCCGGCGGTCGGCGGCGGTGGTGCCGTTCGCTGCTGCGCCTCCGACCACTCCCGCAGCTCAGGGGAGGGACCCGACCTCCGTGACGTGGTGCTCCCGCCGGGCGCGGTCACCCCGGCGGTCGTAGTAAGGCAGGCGAGTACCGCGTAGCGGACATGAAGCTCGGGCGGACCGCTCGACTCGACCATGCTGTACTCGCTCTGCCTGTACAAGAAGGGCTTCACCGACCTCCAGATGGGATACGCCTCGGCGCTGGCCTGGGTGCTGTTCCTGGTCATCGCAGGCTTCACGGCGGTCAACTTCATCGCCAGCCGCTACTGGGTCCATTACGACGACTGACGTCGTCAGAGTCCAATTCGACGCCTGAGCGAGGAGTCCTTCACCCATGTCCGCCATCACCCCGAACGCATCGCCGCTGCAGAAGCTGCGCTCGCTCACCGGCGCCCGCCGCATCCACATCCACACCCTGCTCATCGGCGTGGCGATCGTCATGCTGTACCCGCTGCTGTGGATGCTGAGCAGCTCACTCAAGCCCGACACCCAGATCTTCACCCACCCCGGGCTCATCCCGAACGCGCTGCGCCCGGAGAACTACTCCGAGGGCTGGAGCGGCTCCGGCAACTCCTTCTCCCTCTACATCACCAACTCGCTGATCGTCACGATCGGCGCGGTGATCGGAAACGTGATCTCCTGCTCGCTGGCCGCCTACGCGTTCGCGCGCTTCGAGTTCCGCGGCAAGAGGATCTGGTTCGGTCTGATGCTCGGCACGCTGATGCTGCCCACACAGGCCATCCTGATCCCGCAGTACACGATCTTCTACAACCTGACCTGGATCAACACGTTCCTGCCGCTGATCGTGCCGAAGTTCCTCGCCACGGACGCGTTCTTCATCTTCCTGATGGTGCAGTTCATCCGCTCCATCCCACGCGAGCTGGATCAGGCGGCCATGATGGACGGCGCCAACCCCCTGCAGATCTACTGGAAGATCATCCTGCCGCTGATGAAGCCGGCCCTGATCACCACCACGATCTTCACCTTCATCTGGACGTACGACGACTTCCTCCACCAACTCGTCTACCTCCAGCAGAACGACCGCTTCACCGTCCCCCTCGGCCTGACCCTGTTCCTGGACCAGACCAGCGGCTCCTCCTACGGTGCGATGTTCGCCATGTCGACACTCGCCCTCCTGCCCACGCTCATCTGCTTCCTCGTCTTCCAGAGGAGGCTGGTGGAAGGCATGGCGACCTCCGGCATGAAGGGCGACGTATGCACCTCCCGCACCAGCGCGGCCCGCTGCACGACCTGCCCGACACCCCCGAGGCCTACGACGCCGTCCTCGCCGACGTCACCGAACAGGCCCTGCGGAGGATGACGGCGGAGGGAAACCTGGAACACCCCGACTGCCTCGACGACATCGGCGACACCTCCCTCGGCATCACCGCGCTGTTGGCACTCGCCTGGCAGCGCACGAAGGACCCGCGCCTGCCAAAGGCAGTGCGCCGCAGCCTCGCCTTCCATCTGCGCGAGCGGGTGTACACGGACGACAACCCCGGCTACCCGAACCTGAAGACGCGCAACTCGGGCCTGCCGTATGCCCGTTACACCCTGGAAGCAGGGGCGCACCCCATCGGCGACTGGCCGAGCACGGTGTGGGCGCTGCTCCAGGCGGTCAACGTGCTGGACGCGGCGGACGGCCTCGACGGCCTCATCGACGACCGACAGCGCGCGGAACTCCTCGGGGTGACGCACGGCTACTGGCGCTGGCTGACCGAGGCGACCTTCTTCAACCCGCAGGAGGCGGGCAACCAGGCCATCGGCTGCGTCGTCGGCGGCCTGATGCTCGCCCGCCATCTCCCGCCGAGGGAAGGGGAGTCGGTACGCTCCCGCGCGATCGCCCTGTACGTCGACGAGATCCACGCCCACCGGGTCCGCGACCGGGGGCCCTCCTGCCCCCCGAGCACGGCGGCGCGTACGACAACAACTACGGCCCGATCTCGCTGTCCTTCCTCGCCCAGGCCCACCGTGTCAGCGGCGAGAAGATCTTCGCGCAGGACGGCGACGCGCTCGCCCGCTATATCGACGCGCGCCTGACGGGCGGCGGCTTCGACAACGCCGGCCCGCGCTACAGCGAACAGCACTCCGGCTTCGAGTCCGTCCTGGGCCTGCGCTACTTCAGCCGCCGCATCGGCTCCGACCTGGGCCGCTACCGGGGCGACACGCGCTGGCGCCGGCACGCGGTCAGGGCGGACGGCGGCATCGACGGCCATTTCGCGTTCATGCTGGTCTGGCAGATCCAGGACAAGACCCGCTGGCACCGCAGCCCGTCCCCGTCGGCCGCACGGCACCAACTGCGCGCGGGCACGGTCTCCGTGGCGTTCGACGACAAGATGACCCCGTCGCTGGTGGAAGCCGCAGGGACCTATCTATCTGCCCGCCGCGGTCAACCGCCAGCACGGCTTCGGCCCGGTCACCGACGGCTTCCTGCTGTGCCGGCCGATGGGCGAGGTCCGGGTGCGCGACGTCCGTACCGATGGACTCGCGGCCAAGCTGGTCACCAAGCCGGTCGTAGGCCGCGACCACGTCCTGCGCCATGTGCAGTCACTGTACGTCACCGACGGTACGAGCCTGTGGGTGACGGTCGCCTTGGAACGGCTCGACGGGACGCCGTACCTCTTGGCCGGGTTGCCGTACGCCACGGACGACGGTGACCGGGTGCGCAGGACCGCGCAGGCCCAGGTGGCGTCGGCGGGCGGGCTGCGCCTGACGCACCCCGAGGGTGCGGACTCCTTCGACGCGCGTTCGGAACTCACCCAGGAACAGGCGGCCTTCGCTCTCGCCGCCGACCCGCGTGGCTACGGCAATCCGGACGAGGGCTGGCGCCACCTGGTGGCTTCCACGGCACTGGAGGCGGAGCCGGCCCCGGGCACACCGGAGGACCTGCACGTCTTCGCAGTGCGGTACGGCCCCGACGAGCTGTTCGCCCCGGGCTTCGAGCGTACGGCGCAGGGCGTCGCCGTACGCGCGGAGGCCTTCACCGCGCTGATCGGCGAGGCCGACGAGCATGGGGAACCGGAGCTGACACTACTGGCGTAAGGGCCCTCGCAAGGACAGAGACCGGCCAAAGAGCCGAGGCGTGCGTTCGTCAGGCCCGCGCGCCCTCGGCCGGCGGCGCGTACGGCGCAGGCAGTGCCGTGGCCGGCACCACCAGGTCCGCGCGGTCCCGGGTCGCCGCGACGAGGTCCGCGTTGCGCTGGTCCGTCCCCAGCACCCATGCCACCGCCGTGTCGTGGTCCTTGCCGAACTCCTCGTGGCGGCCGACCAGCCGCCGGATGCGCTCCTGTTCGTCGATCTCGCAGAACCACACCTCGTCCAGCTGTCGCCTGACCCGCCCCCAGGCGCCCGTGTCCAAGAGCAGGTAGTTGCCCTCCGTGACGACGAGCCGGGCCGTCGGCGGCACAGGGATCGCCCCCGCGATCGGCTGTTCCTGTACGCGCTCGAAGCCCGGCGCGTACACGGTCTCCTCGTCCTCCTCGCGCAGGCGCCGCAGCAGCGCCGCGTATCCGGCCGCGTCGAACGTGTCGGGCGCGCCCTTGCGGTCGCGGCGGCCCAGGTGGTCCAGCTCCACGTCTGCCAGATGGAAACCGTCCATCGGGACGTGCGCCACCCACGGCGGCCCATCGCCGTTCAGCTCGCGGACCAGGTGTTCGGCGAGCGTCGATTTGCCCGCGCCCGGGCTGCCGGTGATGCCGAGGATCGCACGGTGGCCGGGGCGCGCCAGGGACGCGGCCCGCTTCAGGAAGTCGTCGAAGGTCATCCGGGTACGCGGCTCGCTGTCAGGTGGTGGGTGATGAACCCGCACGTCGGGCGGGTCGGGTCCCCGCCATTGGATCAGAGGTTGCGCCGGATCGCGAGACTGAAGTTGCTCAGGCCGGCCGCGACGGCATCTCGAAGCCGGAGACGATCACGGCGTTCGAGTCGGCCGCTGCCTGCCGCAGCGGCTTCGCCGCCGCGTACTCGGCCGACTCGTACCAGGTGCGCGCCGCCTCCACCGACTCGAATTCGAGGACGACCGTCGTGTCGCCGTGCCACTCGCCTTCGAGTACCTCGGGCTGCGCGTCGACCGCGAGTACGGAGGCGCCACTCTTGACCACCGAGGCCGCGGCCACCTGGCTGTAGGCGTCCATGCCGGACCGGTCCCTGACGGCCTCGGTGAAAATGACGTACCCCTTGGGCATGGTCGCTCCTTCGGCGCGGCGAGTGTCGTGACAGCCGGTATACGGCTTATGTGGTAAATGAGTTACGGCACCATACCAGTCAACCGCCTTATCACCAAGGAAGATGGCTGCCGTCGAGAGACGCTCCCGCATGGGCGGGGAAGAGTCCGTGCGGGAGCGTTGGCGGGGGCGGCTGCCGGCTGGTGGTCCCCGAGTCCAGCTGACACGCGCAGCGCATGGACAGCGCTTGCGGGTGCCGGTGGTCTCGGGCGGTAGCCGGTAGCCGGTAGCCGGTAGCCGGCGGATCGGGGTTCGGAGGTCACCTCGTGCGCGTGGCAGACCCACCTGATGGGCGGGTGACGGGTCCGGACATCCGGTCCACCCTTCGCCCGGCCGCCGAAGAGGCGATAATTATCGTGCGCCTTGCGAATCTCGGATCGGTGAGCACAGATGAGCAGCAGCCCCGCCGAAGTCCCGACACCCCAGCCGGCCAGTACCGGCAACGGGCCCCCGGTCTCCCGCGAGGAGTTCGACGCGCTCTTCGAGGTCGTACGCACTTGGGGGCGCTGGGTCGAGGCCGAGCGCGGTGCCTGGAACCGTGTCACCCCGGACCATGTCCAGCGGGCCACGACCGGGGTGCGCACCGGGACGGTCGTCCCGATGGCGCTGCCCTGGAACACCCGGTCCGGCCCCGACAACCGCAAGCCCGCCCTGCACCACATGACCGACCTCGGCGACGTGGAGCCCCCGGAACCCACCACCCACAAGGACTTCCTCGCCGCGGACTATCACGGCAAGGGCGTCACCCACCTCGACGCCCTGTGCCACGTCGCCTACCGGGGGCGGCTGTACGACGACCGGACGGCGAGCGAGGTCATCGACGCCGCAGGGGCCCGCTTCGGCGGTGTATCGGCGCTCGGGCCCCTCGTCACCACGGGCTTTCTCCTCGACCTGCCCGCCGTCTTCGGGATCAACTGGCTGGAGCCCGGACAGGCGGTGCACGCGAAGGACGTCCTCGCCGCGGAGGAGGTACTCGGCGTGACGATCGGCGAGGGCGACGCCGTGCTGCTGCGCACCGGACACGCCCGGCGTCGCCGGGAACTCGGCCCCTGGGACCCCGACACGGCGAGCGCGGGCTTTCATGTGGACGCCGTGCCGCTGCTGGCCGAGCGCGGCATAGCCCTGCTCGGCGCCGACGGTGACAGCGACGTACGGCCCTCGCCCGTCGACGGCGTTCACGCGCCGGTCCACGCGCTCACCGTGACCGCGATGGGGGTGCCACTGCTGGACAACCTCGATCTGGAAGCGCTCTCCGCCGCGACCGCCGAGGCGGCCCGGTACGAGTTCCTGCTCGTCGTGACTCCGCTGAACGTCCCGGGCGGAACGGGCTCCCCCGTCAACCCGGTCGCGGTCCTGTGACGAGTCGCCGTCCTTTTACGAGTCGGGGTCCTTTTACGAGTCGGGGTGCTTTGACGATCGGCGCGGGCGGACGGGGTGACCTTGTCGACGAGGCCCCGGTCGAGCGCCAGCGCGTCGGACGCTGTAGCCGCGGTGGGGAGCGGGCAGCTCCGCGCGGGCCGTCTGCAGCGCGGTCCGGGCGAC
>CBFHCJ010000141.1:0-11813 GCA_965654005.1 uncultured Streptomyces sp.
TGTGCGCTCTGAACTCCTCCTGCGCCGGGGGTTGTAGTTGGGCTACTGCCTCCTCCACCTGCCCGCGGCGCCGCCGCGCCTCCTCGCGCAGGGCGTCCGGCACCGGGCCCTCCTCGGCCGTGTCGCTTCCGTCGGTCCAGATCAACGACCGCATGCGCAGCAGATCCACCACACCGGTGAACCCGTCCTCGGCGCCGATCGGCAACTGGACGACCAGCGGAGCGGGATGCAGCCGCCGCCGGATCGACTCGACCGCGGTGTCGAGGTCGGCACCCGCGCGGTCCAGCTTGTTGACGAAGGCGATCCGCGGTACCCCGTGCCGGTCGGCCTGCCGCCACACCGACTCGCTCTGCGGTTCCACGCCCGCGACGGCGTCGAACACGGCGATCGCGCCGTCCAGCACACGCAGCGAGCGCTCGACCTCGTCGGCGAAGTCGACGTGGCCCGGGGTGTCGATCAGGTTGATCCGGTGGCCGTCCCAGGCGCAGCTGACGGCCGCGGCGAAGATGGTGATGCCACGGTCGCGCTCCTGCGGGTCGAAGTCGGTGACGGTCGTGCCGTCATGGACCTCGCCGCGCTTGTGGGTGGTCCCGGTGAGGTACAGGATCCGCTCGGTGACGGTGGTCTTCCCGGCGTCGACGTGGGCGAGGATGCCCAGGTTGCGAACGGCGGTGACCGGACTGGTGAGACTGGTGAGTCGGCGGTCGAAGTCGGTGCGCACGGCCCGTGGCCTTTCAGGGTGATGCGAACAGGGCGGCGCAATTCCCGGACGAACGGGCCTGGAGTCAGGCGTGGTGGGGACCTCCGCGGGAGCCCGACGCGGACGGGCACGCAGGCGGCAGTACCGAGCGCGGAGGTCAGGTGTTCGTCACGGGCATCCGGTCCCGGCCGCGCAGCCGGCACCGGACGTACGAAGACACGAGGATCACCTCGTACCGCGACGGGGGAACCACGACAGCGGTGCGTTCACGCATGGCCGGGCTCCCCTCACTTGTCGTCGAACGCGCCGCGACGATGTGGCGGCGCGCGCCGTGTGGTGAGTGTAGGGAGTCGTCGAGGGTCGGTGCACCAGATTTTTTCGTACGATCACGCGCGGCCCGCCGGTCGGGGCCTCACCTGGCCGCGGGCTGTGCGGGCAGGTTGAAGACGTGCCCCGGTGTGACGATCTTAGTGATCGCCTCGCCGAACAGCGTGGTGGGCTCCTGGCCGTCGTGGTCGATGTCGGTGTTCAGCAGGACGACGAAGGTCGCCCGCGCCGACGGGAGGTAGACGGTCAGGGACTCGTAGCCCGGCAGTGAACCGTTGTGCCCGATCCAGCCCTGGACGTTGAAGATGCCGAGGCCGTAGCCGGTGCCCGGGATCGGGGTCGGAGGCGTCATGAGCCGCTGCTTCTGGGTGGCGGGGCTGATCAGGGTGCGGCCGTCGGGCAGTCGGCCCGTGGCGACCGTACGCGCCCAGACGCGCAGGTCCCGCAGATCGGAGATCATCGCTCCGGCCGCCCAGCCCCAGGAGGGGTTCCAGTCGGCGGCGTCCTCGACCTTCCCGCTCGCGGTCTGGTTCGTGTACCCCTGCGCGTGCGGGTTCGGGAACGTCGCGTCGGCCGGGAACAGCGTGTGGTTCAGACCGGCCGGTGCGAGGATGTTCTTCTGGATGAAGTCCCCGAGCCGTTGACCACTGACCCTCTCGACGACCAGGCCGAGCAGGATGAGGTTGGTGTTGCAGTAGTCGAACTTCTGCCCCGGCGGGAACAGCACGGGATGCTTGAAGGCGTAGGCGAGCAACTGCTGCGGTGTGAAGGGCCGTCGTGGATCGGACGTCAGCGCCTTGAAGAAGTCCTCGTCGTCCGAGTAGTTGAACAACCCGCTGCGCATCCCGGCCAGCTGGCGCAGCGTGATGGCGTCTCCGCCCGGCACACCACCGACGTACTTCCCGATCGGGTCGTCCAGACCCACCTTGCCCCGGTCGACCAATTGCAGCAGCGCCGTCACGGTGAACGTCTTGGTCTCGCTGCCGATCCGCGTGTACAGCTCCGGCGACATCCGACGGCCGTCGCTCTTGTCCGCGACTCCGAACGACCGCACATAGCTGCCCCGGTCGGGTGTCCACAGCCCCACGGTCACGCCCGGGACGTGCGCCTCCCGCATGACCCGCCGAACGGCCTCGTCCAGTTGCCGCTGTACAGCCGGGGTGAGGTCCCGTATCTCGCCCGAGGACGGCGAAGCGAAAGCGGAGGGCGTATGCGGTACGGCGACGGTGACGGCGGCGGGATCCGGCTCAGGCACCCCGAACACGGCTCCGATCGCGACCGGCAGTGCGAGCGTGCCCGCGGCGGCGGTGATCGCGGCCCCCCTGCGCAACCGTCTGCACGCGTGCGTCATGGGCTGACTCCAACCGGGCCGCAGATTCGCGGCCCTGCCGTAGGACACCGGCCCCGAGGTCCGAACCCCAGGATAGGAGCGCCCGCGCCGTGCCGCCTGTCGGCTCGGCGCCCGCGCCGTGCCGCCTGTCGGTGCCCGGCCACCCTTCGGGGGAGGCCTCCCGCGTCGGCTTTCCCTCCCCTTTACCCGCCCGGTGTCCGCCTCGTCGCCGTCGCCGACCCGGCCACGGGTGCGGCGCGGCGGCTGGCCGACGGTGATCGCCACCCCGGCCCACACCCACGCCGGCCTCGTCGAGGCGGCGGCACGGGAGGGAAATGCCGTCTGCTGCGCGAAGCTCCACGGGACCCGAATGGTCAAGTGCGCCCGGTTTTGTCAAGAGAAGTTCTAAAATTACCTACAGCGTGCAATCGTTCCTAAAAAGGGGGCGACACAGCAGCGAGCGGCGGTCCGATAAGGGGGAGGGGAGTGATGCATATGGGGGTCGCTGACAGCGGCATCGACCTCGCCCTGGTACGCGAGCGGTATCTGCAGGGCGGGCCGGCGGAGAGCGGCGTACGGAGTCTGATCCTCAATTCCTGGCAGCGCTCCCTGCTCCTGGGTCTCTCACCGGACCAGGCCGACCTTCCCTATCAGGAGAACTTCGATCCGGACGTCCGCCTGGTCCGCGCGGCAGTACCGGTGCTCGACCGGCTGCAGCTGAGGTTCTCCGGCAGCCGGATGAACATCGGCCTCGCCGACGCGGAGGGCATGGTGCTCGCACGCCGTTTCGGGGACCGCACCATGGCCCGGAACCTGCCCGCGTTCCAGGCGGTGCCCGGGTTCGTGTTCGCCGAGCAGGTCGCCGGGACGAACGGGATCGGTATCGCTCTCACGGAACGGCGGCTGTGCCAGGTCCACGGCGCGGAGCACTTCGCCGAACGCTCGCAGGCCAACGCCTGTTCGGCCATCCCCATCCGGGACCCGCTCAGCGGGCGCATCGAGGGCGTCCTCTCCTTGGGATGTCCGCGCGTCGACGCGAGCCCGGCCATGGACATCCTGATCAACAAGGCGGCCCAGGCCATCGAGCACCGGCTGCTGGAGCAGAGCTCGGCGCGCGAGCGCGCCCTGCTGAGGGCGTACCTGCAGGCCAGGCATGGCACGCGGAACGCTGAACCGGTCATCGACGGAGAGCCGGTCGATGTGGACGAACTGGCCCGCAGTGGACTGGACTGGCGCGACCAGATGATCCTCAAGGAGAAGGCCGCCGAGCTGATCTCCGCCGCCCAGCGGGCCGCGGTCGAGGTGACCCTCTCCGAAGGTCGGCGGCTCACCCTGCTCAGCCATGTGGTGATCGGTCCGGCCGGTGTGCAGGGCGTCGCCGTCGAGGCGCTGCTCCACCATGACGCGCCGCAGCCGCGACTCGCCGCCGTCCCGGGCTCCCTCGACTCCGCCGTCGCCCTCGGCGCCCTCGACTCCGCCGGCTCCCTCGGCTCTCCCGGCTCCCTCGGTGGACACCCTGATCTGCCGCCGCGGCATGCCTCACTACCTGCCGTCCCGCCGCCCCGACACCTTCTCGCCACTCCGCCCAACCGGCTTGCCACAGCCCCGCCCGCGACCACCGCGACCACCCCCGCCCCCGCCCCCGGGCAGCCGGGAGGCACCGGCCCCGACGACACGGCGGCTGACGGGCGGCTGGTGCTGGTGGGCGAGCCGGGCGTGGGGCGGTACGCGGTCGCGGCACGGCGCCGCCTTGAACTGCTGTCCGAGGCGAGCACCCGTATCGGCACCACCCTGGACGTGATCCGCACCGCCCGTGAACTCGCCGAGATGGCCGTTCCGCGGCTGGCCGACCACGTCGCCATAGACCTGCCCGAGGCCGTGCTGCGCGGCGAGGAGGCGGCCGACCCGCGCACCGGCATGGTTCGGGTGGTGATGCACGGCATGCCCGGCGACTTCCCCTTCTACCCGGAGGGCCGCCGGATCGACCCCCGCCCCGCCACGCCCCAGTACCAGTGCCTGGCCCGCGAGCAGGCGGTGCTCGTACCGGAACTGGGAGCGGCCATCGGCTGGATCTCCCAGGAACCCCAGCACACCGGGCGCCTCATCGCCCGTGGCGTCCACTCCCTGATCGCCGTACCGCTGCTGGCCCGCGGCGTCGTCCTGGGCGTCGCCAGCTTCTACCGCTCCCAGGACCCGGCTCCCTTCGACGACGACGACCGCTCCCTGGCCCAGGAACTCGCCACACGCGCCGCCATCTGCATCGACAACGCCCGCCGCTACACCCGTGAGCACACCATGGTGCTGGCCCTGCAGCGCAGCCTGCTTCCCAGCCGGCTGCCGGAGCAGAGCGCCGTCGAGATCGCGCACCGCTACCAGCCGGCCGAGTCCGATGTCGGCGGCGACTGGTTCGACCTCATCCCCCTGTCCGGGACCCGTGTGGCGCTCGTCGTCGGCGACGTGGTCGGGCACGGTCTGCACGCCGCCGTCACCATGGGCCGGCTGCGCACCGCCGCGCGCAACTTCGCCGAGCTCGACCTCGCCCCCGAGGAGATCCTCACCCACCTCGACAATCTGGTGGGGCGCCTGGAGCGCGACGAGAGCAGCGCGGGGCAGGCCGCCGAGGCCACCGGAATCATCGGCGCCACCTGCCTGTACGCCGTCTACGACCCCACCTCGCAGCGGGCCACCGTGGCGCGCGCCGGCCATCTCCCGCCCGCGCTGGTCCGCCCCGACGGCACGGTGACCTTCCCCGACCTGCCCGCCGGGCCTCCCCTGGGCCTGGGCGGCCTGCCGTTCGAATCGACCGAGATCCAGCTGCCCGAAGGCAGCCAGCTCGTCCTCTACACCGACGGACTCGTCGAGGACCGCGACCGGGACCTCGACGACTCCTTCGACCTGCTGCGTGGGGCACTGGCCCAGCAGGACCGTCAGCCCGACGACACCTGCCGGGCGATCCTGGACACCGTGGCGCCGGAGCACCCCGGCGACGACATCGCGCTGCTGGTCGCCCGCACCCTCGCCCTGGACCCGGACCGGATCGCCTGCTGGGAGCTGCCCGCCGACCCGGCCCGCGTCTCCGATATCCGCGCCGCCGTCACCCGCTGCCTGAGCGGCTGGGGCCTGGAGGAGGTGTCGTTCACCGCCGAACTGCTGCTCAGCGAGCTCGTCACCAACGCCGTCCGCTACGGCAGCGGCCCGATCCGGGTACGCCTGATCCATGACCGGGCCCTGATCTGCGAGGTCGCCGACACCAGCAGCACCGCCCCGCATCTGCGCCACGCGGCCACCTACGACGAGGGCGGCCGGGGCCTGTTCCTCGTCGCACAGCTCGCTCAGGCCTGGGGCACCCGCTACACCGCCGAGGGCAAGGTCATCTGGGCCGAGTGCGCCCTGGGCTCGTCCGACGGCCTCCCCAAGGCGGCCCTGATGGACTGGGAGGACCTCCCTGGCCTCGAATGACTCGACGAGCTCCACCGCGAACACCGCGAACCGCAGCGAACCCCTCGTCCGGATCCGGGGCCTGAGCAAGCGGTTCGGCGGCACGCTCGCGCTGGCCTCGGTCGACCTCGACATCCCGCGGGGCAGCGTTCTGGCCCTGCTCGGGGCCAATGGCGCCGGCAAGTCCACCCTGATCAAGGTGCTCGCCTCCGTGCACCACGCCGACGAGGGGGAGGTGACGGTGGCCGGCCACCCGCTAGGCACCGACGCCGCCTCACGCAACATGTCCTTCATCCACCAGGACCTCGGACTCGTCGGGTGGATGACGGTCGCGGAGAACATCGCCCTGGGCACTGGCTATCCCCGCCGCCGCGGGCTGATCTCCTGGCGGCGGGTGCGGGAGCGCTGCGCCGAGGCCCTGGAGATCGTCGCCGGCCATCTCGACCCCGACGACAGGATCGCCGACCTCGGCAGGGCCGAGCGCTCGCTGGTCGCCATCGCCCGCGCGCTGTCCACCCGGGCCGCGCTCATCGTGCTCGACGAACCAACCGCCAGTCTGCCCGCGGCCGACTGCACGCGGCTCTTCGACGTGCTGCGCATTCTGCGGGACCGCGGCCACGGCATCGTCTACGTCAGCCACCGGCTCGACGAGGTGTACCAGGTCGCCGACACCTTCGCCGTCCTCCGCGACGGCCGCATCGTCAGCCGGGGCCGCCTCGCCGACCACCGTCCGGCCCGTCTGGTGCGCGACATCGTCGGACACGAGATGGCCGACTACCACCCCGCCACCGCCCGCACGGACGGACCGGTCCGGCTCCGTCTGGAGGACGTGCGGACCGAGAGCGCCGGGCCGGTCAGCCTCGACGTGAGGTCCGGCGAGATCCTCGGGATGGTCGGGCTCACCGGGGCCGGTCATCTGGGCCTGGGCCGCGCGCTCGCCGGCTCGGGACCGGTCCTCTCCGGACGGGTCCTGCTCGACGGCCGTCCGTACCGCCCGCGGACGGTGGCCTCGGCCGTCGACGCAGGCGTCGGCTTCGTGACCAACGACCGTCACGAGGAAGGCTGTCTGCTCGACCTCACCGTCCGTGAGAACTTCCTGGCCAACCCCAGGGCGGACGGCCTACGGGCACCGCACTGGATCGGTCCGGGACGCGAGCGCGCGGCGGCCACGGCTTTGATCGAGCGGTACGGGGTGCGGCCCCGCGACAGCGAGGCCCGGATGGCCACGCTCTCCGGTGGCAACCAGCAGAAGGTCATGGTGGGCCGGTGGCTCCGGCTCGACCGGCGCCTGCTCATCCTCGAGGAGCCGACCACCGGCGTCGACGTCGGCGCCAAAGCCGCCGTCTACCACCTGCTCGACGAGGCGCTGACCGCCGGTGCCGCGGTGCTGCTCCTCTCCACCGACTTCGAGGAGATCGCCAACGTGTGCCACCGCGCCCTCGTATTCGTCCGCGGGACCGTGACCGCCGAGCTGACCGGCGAAGACCTCACGGTCACCGCTCTCACCCGTACGGCCTCGGCGATGCCGGCCATCACCGGGACGGCGACGGACCGATGACCAGGCCGCATCCGCCCGGGTCCCGCCGTACCCGAACCCCCCTGGGCCGCGCAGGCGGTCACTTCATCGGCGCCTACGGCCTTCTCCTCCTCACCGCCCTGCTCTTCCTCACCTTCTCGCTCACCCTGCCGGACACCTTCCCGACCCTGGACAACGTCTCCTCGATCCTGTCCAACCAGTCGGTCTCGGCGATCCTGGCGCTCGGGGCGACGATCCCGATCGTCACCGGCAGATTCGACCTGTCCATCGGATACGGACTGGGCCTGGCCCACGTCATGGTCCTGAACCTGATCGTGACGGACGGCTGGCCCTGGCCATGGGCCTGTCTCATGGTCGTCATCGGCGGCGGACTCATCGGCGTACTCAACGGCCTGCTGGTGGAGTTCGCCCGCATCGACTCCTTCATCGCCACCCTCGGCACCGGCACCGTGATGTACGCCTTCACCGGCTGGATCACCGGCGGCGCCAGAATCGTCCCCGGCCCGAAGGGCCTCCCCGCGTCCTTCACCGACATCTACGACTCCACGTTCCTCGCCCTCCCCGCACCCGCCTACTACGTCCTCGTCCTCGCCGTCCTGCTGTGGCTGCTGCTGGAACGGCTGCCACTCGGCCGGTACCTGTACGTCATCGGCTCCAACCCCCGCGCCGCCGACCTGATCGGCATCCCGACCCGCCGCTACGGCATCTACGCCTTCACGGGCTCCGGCCTGGTCGTCGGCTTCGCCGGAGTCCTGCTCGCGGCGCAGCAGCAACTCGGCAATCCGAGCGTCGGCATGGACTACCTGCTCCCCGCCTTCGTCGGCGCCCTGCTCGGCTCGACCGCCATCAAGCCCGGCCGCGCCAACGCCGCGGGAACCGTCGTCGCCATCTCCGTCCTCGCCATCGGCTTGTCCGGCATCGAACAGCTCGGCGCCGACTTCTGGGTCACCCCGCTGTTCGACGGCGCCACCCTGCTGCTGGCGGTCGGCCTGGCCGGCTACTCGGCCCGCCGCCGGCTGCGCGCCGGCGCGACCACGCTCCCTCGGGAGACGGCCCCACCGCCACCCAGCCACAGCCCGCCGTAGACGCCCCGACACCACCTCCGCATCCGCTAGGAGCACGCACCCGTGCACCCTCACCGCAAGCCCGCCCTGCAAACCGTCATCCTGGCGGCCGTTGCGGTCCTGGTCGCCGGCTGCGAGCGCGGCTCATCAACCGGCACCGGGACGTCCGCGGAGCCGTCGGTCTCCGGTTGCCCGGCGGCCTTCGCCAAGGCGAGCGCGGCCCTCCAGCAGGCCGAAAGGGCACACACGTCCTGGACCGGCCCCACGACGGGCCCCAAGGCCGTTCCCGGCCGCAGGATCATCTACGTCGCCCAGACGATGACCAACCCGGGCGTCGCCGGCACGGTGAAGGGCGCCAGGGAAGCGGCGAAGGCCATCGGCTGGAAGTTCGACGTGATCGACGGGGGAGGCAGCCCCGCCGGCATCCAGGCGGCGCTCGGCCAGGCCATCGCCCTCAAACCGTCGGGGATCGTCCTGGGCGGCTTCGACCCCAGGTCCACGTCCCAGCAGGTCGCGAAGGCGAACGCGCGGGGCATCCCGCTGGTCGGTTGGCACGCGGTCGACGCTCCAGGCCCCAGCGACAACCCGAAGCTCTTCACGAACATCACCACGAACGTGGGGGACGTGGCGAAGATCAGCGCGGACTGGATCATCGCACGGTCGGGGGGCCACGCGGGGGTGGTCCTCTTCACGGACGCCTCGATCCCGTTCGCGAAGAACAAGTCCGACCTGATCAGAAAACAACTGACCACCTGCCCCGGCGTCCGTCTCCTGTCCTACGAGAACATCCCCATCCCGGACGCCAGCAGCCGCACCCCCCAGAAGGTCTCCTCCCTCCTCCACCGCCTGGGCGACCGGTGGACCTACTCCGCGGCCATCAACGACCTCTACTTCGCCGACGCCGCCCCGGCCCTGCGCGCCGCGGGCAGAAAGGGCACAGGACCCCCCTTCAACATCGGCGCGGGCGACGGCGACCCGTCCGCGTTCCAGCGCATCAACAGCCGCCAGTACCAGTCCGCCACGGTCCCTGAGCCGCTCATACAGCAGGGCTGGCAGACGATCGATGAGTTCAACCGGGCGTTCGCAGGGGCTCCGGCGAGTGGGTACGTGGCTCCGGTGCATGTGGCTGTCGCCGACAACACCGGTGGGGCGACGTCGTGGGATCCGACGGGGTACCGGGAGGCTTACCGGAAGATCTGGGGGACTTAGCGGTGCGGCATGCGCGACGTCCGGCAGCCGGTCGCGCCACGGCCTTCGACCGCGATCCCCGCACGCATATGCGATCCCCGTGCACTTGTCCGTGGGGACGGGAGCCTGAGCACTCGTCAGAAATCAATCCATGACACGGTGTTCCGTCGCTGCTGAACACGAGCTGATCCGTCGCTGCTGAACACGAGCTGATCCGTCGCTGCTGAACACGAGCTGACGTCATCGACGGGCCGCACGCGCCTCCCGAGGGCTCATGCCGTAAGCCGCCTTGAAGGCGTGGCTGAAATGGGCCGGGTCCGGGAAACCCCAGCGCCCGCCGATGACTCCGACCGGAAGGTGGTCCAGGACCGGATCGGCGAGGTCCCGCCGGCACCGGGCGAGACGGTGTTCCCGTATCCAGCCCGACACGGTGTATCCCCGTTCGGCCAGCAACTTGTACAGATAGCGGCGGGAGATGCGGTGGGCGGCCGCGATCCCCTCGGGGTTCAGCCCGGGGTCGGCGAGCCGCTGCTCCATGTAGAGGAGGATGCGCTGGGTGAGCAGGCCCGCGCCGTCGTCCCCGGCTGCCCGGTCCGCGTCGGCGTGCTCCGCGAGCAGGGTGCCGATCAGGCCGACCACGTTGTCGGCGAGCCTGGGCGTGCCGCTGGACTCCAGTCGCCCCACGTGCCGCGCCAGTTCGTACAGGAAGGGTCGCACCACCAGGCCGAGCCCGTCGTGGCACGACACCGGAGTCGCCGTCACCCGCGCCAGATCGCGCTCCGTCAACTGCAGCAAGGGGCGAGGGAACATCAGCACGAGGCCGCTGTGGGGCTGATCGAGGTCGTACGTGAAGGGGTATCGAGTGTCGTAGATCACGAGCTCCCCCGGCCCCACGCGGGCCTGGCGGTCCCCTTGGGAGAGCACACCATGCCCGGTGAGTTGCAGAGTCACCTGGAAGAGATCGGGCGCGTCGGATCCGATGTGCCGCCGGGTGCGCGCGACGGTGTGCGGATCGGCCGTGATGGCCGACATCTGAACCGGGCCGACCTGCGCGGCGTGCATCGAGGCGCGGAAGTCGGCGCCTTCGCGCGGTAGGACCTCCAAGGGCACCAGGTTCCGGCTGACGGCATCCCGCCAGCTTTCGAGTCTTCCGTTGGTGGTGCCGTCGTGCGGCGTGGTTATCCGGGGCATGCGGCTCTCCTCCTGGCGGATTCTGCCCCGAGGAGACCGGCTTGGACAGCCCTCCTCCATCGCGTGCATTTTAGGCCACCCCGGCCGAGACGCAATGGGCCTCCGCGGCGGATCACGCTGCTGCCGTCCCGCGGGGATCAGCAAGGGACGCCCGGAGGTCGTCGCCGGCGAGCGCGACGGACAACGCTGCCGCCAGGAGCAGTTCTCAGCAAACCAAGTACCTGTGCTCCCGAACACAAGCGGGACGTGCGCTCCGCGCCAATGATTCGGGGAAGTCAGCAGGAGGTATCGGCCAGGGTCCGTGCAGGACGAGCCCGACCAACCCCCCGTGAATGCCGGCCCGACCACCCTGCCGCACGAACCCGCACAGCTGGAGGAAACAACATGACCGCAACCGAGGTACCCCCTCCGTCACCGGCCGGCTTCCAGAACGTCACCCGCCCTTCCGCCGCCGAGGCGGCGGTGCCCGACACCCCCGACGGCAGCACACGGCCCGTCGCACATGCCATGCTCGCCGCCTTCGCTGCCATCCAGTTCGCTCTCATCAGCGGTTTCTGGTACCGGATGATCGGTCTCGACAAGATCGACTGGTCCAGATTCAACGGCTTTCTGATAGCACCGCACGCCGGTGACGTGACGAAGTACGTCCTGGGCTACGCGGCCTGCTCGATCAACGGATTCATCTTCGGACTCGCCTTCGCCTACCTGGTCCGGCCGCTGCTGCCGCTGCCCTCGACGCGGTTCGGCAACTTCATCGCCGGTCAGGTGGTCGGTGTCGTCATGTCCGTGGTGGCTCTGCTGTGGTTCACCCCCATGAACTTCCCGGAGTTCCATCCTGGCTTCTTCAGCCAGGGCTTCGGTTGGAAGCTCATCGTCGGCACCTTCGTGTTTCACAGTGCCTACTTCCTCCAGCTGACCTCCTTCCTGGACGCACTCGGCAGCAAAGCCTGGTCGGTGCGGCCCTTCGGACCCATCGCGAAGAAGGGCTACCTCGCGGGGAAGGGCTAGGGCCCGCGCACTGTGCCGGGCAGGTCCTGC
>CBFHCJ010000142.1:0-11807 GCA_965654005.1 uncultured Streptomyces sp.
TCGCTGCTTTGCAGCGGGCTCTTGACCATGGTGACACCACGCTGGTGGTTGCCGATATCCGGTGGGACCGGTTGTTGGCCGGTACGGGTGTGGCGTCGCGCTTCTTCGACGGGGTTCCCGAGGCCCGTGAGGTCCTGGCGGCAGGCCGTGACGCCGTGGTCGTTGAGCCGGTGCACCGTTTGGCGGCACTGGCCCCGGCCGAGCGGGACCGTGCTGTGCTGGAGCTGGTCCGTGGTGAGGTCGCGGCGGTGCTGGGCCACACCGGGGCGGAGGCGGTCAAGGCCGGCCGGGCGTTGAAAGAACTCGGCTTTGATTCGCTGACCGCCGTGGAGCTGCGGAACCGGCTGAACCGTCTGACGGGTCTGAGTCTGCCGAGCACCTTGGTCTTCGACTACCCCACGTCGAACGCTTTGGCCGGGCACCTGCGCGATGAGTTGTTCGGTGGGGAGACGGACGCCGCTGCGTCGGCGTCGGTGCCGGTACCAGCGGTCGATGGCGAGCCGATCGCGATCGTGGCGATGAGTTGCCGTTTCCCGGGTGGGGTGCGCAGCCCGGAGGAGTTGTGGGAGCTGGTCGCGTCAGGGGCTGACGCGGTGTCGGGATTCCCGGCCGACCGGGGCTGGAATCTGGAGACGCTCTACGACTCCGATGGCGGCGGGGCGTATTCCTCAGCCACGCGTGCGGGTGCGTTCGTGTATGACGTGGCTGAGTTCGATGCGGGTTTTTTTGGGATCAGTCCGCGTGAGGCGTTGGCGATGGATCCGCAGCAGCGGCTGCTGCTGGAGACGTCGTGGGAGGCGTTCGAGCGGGCTGGTATAGATCCGGAGCTGCTGCGTGGCAGCCGGACGGGTGTCTTCGTGGGAACCAATGGTCAGGATTATCTCCAGCTGGCGGTGGGTGCCCCGGACGACCTGGTGGGTTTCCTGGGTACCGGTAACGCGGCGAGCGTGGTCTCGGGCCGGTTGTCCTACACCTTTGGGCTTGAGGGGCCGGCAGTCACCGTGGACACCGCGTGTTCCTCCTCGCTGGTCGCGTTGCATCTCGCGGTTCAGGCACTGCGGCAGGGTGAGTGCACGCTCGCGCTGGCCGGCGGCGTGACCGTGATGTCCACACCCGGCGCGTTCGTGTCGTTCAGCCGTCAGGGAGGGCTCTCGCAGGACGGCCGCTGCAAGGCGTTCGCCGCCGCGGCCGACGGCACCGGGTGGGGTGAGGGCATCGGGATGCTGGTGGTGGAGCGGCTGTCCGACGCGCGGCGCAACGGGCATCCGGTGCTGGCGGTGGTGCGTGGCAGCGCGGTGAACCAGGACGGCGCCAGCAATGGTCTGACTGCGCCGAACGGTCCGTCACAGCAGCGGGTCATCCGGCAGGCCCTGGCCGGCGCCGGTCTGTCGCCCGCCGAAGTGGACGCGGTGGAGGCGCACGGCACCGGCACTGTGCTGGGTGACCCGATCGAGGCGCAGGCGCTGCTGGCGACCTACGGCCAGGACCGTCCCGCGGACCGGCCGCTGTGGCTGGGGTCGGTCAAGTCGAACATCGGCCACACCCAGGCGGCGGCGGGTGTGGCGGGTGTGATCAAGATGGTGCTGGCGATGGGGCACGGCGTGCTGCCGAAGAGTCTGCACATCGACGAGCCGACCGGGCATGTGGACTGGTCGTCCGGCACGGTCGAGTTGCTGACGGAGTCGAGGGACTGGCCGGAGACGGGTCGGCCGCGGCGGGCCGGCGTGTCGTCCTTCGGCATGAGCGGCACCAACACACACGTCGTGCTGGAGCACGTCCCGGATGAAGTGGTGAAGGTCACCGAAACCGCGGACGGGGCCATGCCGCTGGTGCTGTCGGCGAAGAGCGAGGTGGCTCTGCGGGCTCAGGCGGAGCGGCTGCGTGCCCGGCTGGTCGACGGACCGGGTCTGTCGTTGGCGGACACGGGTTACTCGCTGGTGGCGTCGCGGGCTCTCTTCGAGCACCGGGCAGTGGTGGTGGCGGGGGAGCGCCAGGCCGCGCTTGACGGGTTGGCGGCGGTGGCTCGCGGTGGCCCAGCCGCGAATGTCGTCCGGGGCGTGGCGGGGGAGGCCGGGAAGACGGTGTTCGTCTTCCCGGGGCAGGGCTCGCAGTGGGCCGCGATGGCGGTGGAACTGCTGGTGTGTTCGCCGGTGTTCGCGGAACGAATGTCGGAGTGCGCGGCGGCTTTGGCACCGTTCACCGACGGCTGGTCGCTGCTGGACGTGGTGCGTGGCGCGGAGGGTGACGGCTGGCTGGAACGGGTGGACGTGGTGCAGCCGGTGCTGTGGGCGGTGATGGTGTCGCTGGCGGAGGTCTGGCGGGCGGCCGGGGTGCGTCCGGCCGCGGTGGTGGGTCACTCGCAGGGAGAGATCGCGGCCGCGGTGGTGGCGGGTGCGTTGTCGCTGGAGGACGGCGCGCGGGTGGTGGCCCTGCGCAGCAGGGCGATCCTGGTCGGCCTGGCGGGCTCGGGCGGGATGGTGTCGCTCACGCTGCCGGTGGACGAGGCGCGTGAACGGCTGGCGGCGTGGGGCACGGAACGGATCTCGGTCGCGGCGGTGAACGGTCCGTCGTCGGTGGTGGTCTCGGGTGAGCCGTCCGCGCTGGACGAACTGGTGGCCTCCTGTGAGGCCGACGGCCTCCGGGTCCGGCGGATACCGGTGGACTATCCGTCGCATTCGGCGCAGGTGGAGTCGATCCGTGCCGAGCTCCTGAACCTCTTGGCGGACGTCAGCCCCCGAACAGGTCAGGTGCCGGTGCTGTCCACGGTGACGGGTGAATGGGTGGACGGTTCGGAGATGGACGCCCGGTACTGGTTCACGAACCTGCGGACCACGGTGCGGTTCCTGGACGCGGTGGACGTGCTGCTGGCGGACGGGTTCGAGACGTTCGTGGAGGTGAGTGCCCACCCGGTGCTGGTGATGGCCGTGCAGGAGTCCATCGAGGCGTCCGGCCGGGACGCCGCGGCGTTCGGGACGCTGCGGCGTCAGGAAGGCGGTCGGGAGCGGCTGTTCGCGTCGCTGGCCGAAGCCCACGTGCGCGGCGTTTCCGTTGACTGGCAGGGCTTCCTCACCCAGGGCACCCGCCTGGTCGACCTGCCCACCTACGCCTTCCAGCGCAGGCGCTACTGGGCAGAGCCCGTCCCCACCGCGGACGTCACAGCGGCTGGACTCGCCTCCGCCGGGCACCCGCTGCTGGGCGCCGCCGTGGAACTGCCCGGCAGCGACGGGTTCCTCCTCACCGGCCGGCTCTCGCTGCGCACTCACCCCTGGCTGGCCGACCACATGGTGGGCGACACCGTCCTCCTGCCGGGCACCGCGTTCGCTGAACTCGCCGTCCAAGCCGGCGACCAGGCCGGATGCGATCTGGTCGAGGAACTCACCCTGGAAGTCCCGCTGGTCCTGCCGGAGGCAGGCGCCGTCCAACTGCACCTGCTGGTCGGCGGTCCCGACGGATCGGGACGCCGCCCGCTCAACCTGTACGCGAGGCCGGAGAACGGCTCCGCCTCCGAGCCATGGACCCGGCACGCCAGCGGCACGCTGACCAGCGCCTCCCCGACGCCCCTCACCGCGTCCGACCTGCTCTCCTGGCCGCCTGGCGGTGCCGTGGAGCTGCCGGTCGAAGGATTCCACGAGCGGCTGGCGTGCTCCGGCCTGTCGTACGGACCGGCGTTCCACGGGCTGCGGAAGGCGTGGCAGCACGGCGACGTGGTGTACGCCGAGGTCAGGCTGCCCGAGGAGCTGCAGGCGGAGGTCGGCGCGTACGGGCTGCACCCGGCGCTCCTGGACGCCGGCCTGCAGGCCCTGGCCCTGACCGGAACCGACCCGGACACCGGTGAAGTCACGTCAAGCCGCCGCCCGTTCGCCTGGAGCGGCTTCGCCCTGCACGCCGCCGGGGCGTCCGCCCTGCGGGTGCGGATCGCTCCGGCGGGCACCGACGCGGTATCGCTGGCCGTCGCCGACAGCTCGGGCGAGCCCGTCGCCTCGGTCGGCTCCCTGGTGCTGCGCCCTGTCTCGGCTGACCGGTTCAGCCAGGCGGGGGGCAGCCACCATGACGCGCTCTTCCGGGTCGACTGGACGCCGCTGCCGGTGGCGTCGGCGGCGTCAGGCCGGCGCTGGGCCGTGATCGGTGCGGACGGCCTCCGCATCCGCCGCGCGCTAGAAGCGGCCGGTGCGCCAACCGAATGCCACGCCGACCTGACCGCGCTCGCCGCTGCTGTCGCCGCCGGCCGGCCGGTGCCCGACGCCGTGGTGGCGGTCTGCGCGGCGGAGCCGGGCTCCGGTTCGGGGCCCGCGGCCGATGTCCACGCGGCGGTGAACCGCGCCCTCGCCCTGGCCCAGGAGTGGCTGGCGACGGACGCGTTCGAGACGTCCCGCCTGGTCCTGGTGACCAGCAGGGCCGTCGCCGCCGGCCCCGGCGAGCCGGCCGACCTCGTACATGCCCCGGTCTGGGGCCTGATCCGAGCCGCCAGGACCGAGCACCCGGACCGCTTCGTCCTGGTGGATCTGGACGACGACGAGGCGTCCCGGTTCCAGGTGGCCGCGCTGCTCCCGGTCGCGATCGCCTCCGGCGAGAACGAGTTCGCGCTGCGCGACGGCACCGTCCGGGTGCCCAGGCTGACCAGGGTCGCCCGACCCGCTGAAAACACGGCGCGGACGCTGGATCCGGAGGGCACGGTGCTGATCACCGGCGGCACCGGTGGCCTCGGCGCGCTGCTCGCCCGGCACCTGGTGACCGAACACGGCGTCAGGCACCTGCTGCTGATCAGCCGCAGCGGTCCAGCCGCCCCGGGAGCGGCCGAACTCGTCAGCGAGCTTGAGGAGTCAGGAGCGGCGGTCACCCTGGCGGCCTGCGACACCGCTCACCGTGAGGCGCTGTCCGCCGTTCTCGCACAGCTGCCTTCGGAGCACCCGTTGACCGCCGTGGTCCACACCGCGGCCGTCCTGGACGACGGTGCCGTCGGCGCGCTCACCCCCGAGCAAGTCGACCGGGTACTGCGCCCCAAGGTGGACGCGGCCGTCAACCTGCACGAACTGACGGAGCACCTGGACCTCGCCGCGTTCGTGCTGTATTCGGCCGCGGCCGGCACTCTCGGGGCGCCCGGCGTGGCCAACTACGCCGCGGCCAACGTCTTCCTGGACGCGCTGGCAGGCCACCGCCGCGCCCGGGGCCTGAGCGCAGTCTCGCTGGTCTGGGGAATATGGGACGAAGACCGGAGCATGACTGGGAGGTTGACCGAGGCCGACCTCGCCAGGGCGGCACGCGGTGGCGTACGGCCGATGACCGTCGAGGAGGGCCTGGGGCTCTTCGACGCCGCTCTGGCGGTGCCGGACGAGCCGGTGCTCGTACCGGTACGTCTTGACCTGGACGTGCTGCGGGCGCTCGCCGCCGCCCCCGGCGCCCTGCCCGGCCTCTTCGCCGGCCTGGTACGGCGGCCTGCGCGCCGTACACTGCCGAACGTCACCACCCGAGAGCCGGAAGCGAACTCGCTGGCCGGCCGGCTGGCCGGTCTGCAAGCAGCCGAGCAGCGGCGGATGGTGCTCGATCTGGTGCGTGACCATGTGATCGGCGTGCTCGGCTACAGCTCGGCGGACCAGGTGGGCGCCGGGCAGGCGTTCCGCGAGCTGGGCTTCGACTCGGTGACCGCCGTCGAGCTGCGGAACCGGCTCAACTCTGCGACCGGGCTACGGCTGCCCGCGACCCTGGTCTTCGACCACCCGACGCCGACCGCGCTGGCCGACCATCTGCTGTCCGAGGCCGCACCCGACCGGGACACCCAGCTCCGCCAGGAACTCGACCGCCTGGAGGCCGCCGTCGCCTCCCTCACGACGAACGACTTCCCGGACGACGCCGCCCACACGCAGATCGCCCTTCGCCTCCAGGCCCTGCTCACGACCTGGAACGCCGTCCGGGGCGCCGGACAGAGCACGGACACGCCAGGCAGGCACGACGACGCCAGCGACGACGAGCTCTTCGACTACATCGACAGGAAGTTCGCCAGGGGCTGAGCGCACGGACGCTTCCCCTCCCACTCCGACTATCCGAACGGGCACCACTTCGATGGCCGATGAAGGCAAGCTCCGCACGTACCTCAAACGTGTGCTGAACGACCTCGACGAGGCGCACGCGCGGCTGCGCGACGTGGAGGAGAAGGCACACGAGCCGATCGCAATCACCGCCATGAGCTGCCGCTTCCCAGGCGGGGTCAGCTCACCGGAGGAGCTGTGGCAGCTCGTCTTTGCCGGTGGCGACGCGATCTCCGGCTTCCCGGCCGACCGCGGCTGGGAAGCCGACGGGCTCTACGACCCGGACCCTGACGTGCCGGGCACCATCTACACCCGCGAGGGGGGCTTCCTGTACGAGGCGGACCGTTTTGACGCCGGCCTCTTCGGCATATCGCCGCGTGAGGCGCTCGCCATGGACCCGCAGCAGCGACTCCTGCTGGAGATCTCCTGGGAGCTTTTCGAGCGCGCCGGGATCGACCTGCGGGCGCTGCGCTCCAGCCGCACCGGCGTCTTCATCGGCACCAACGGGCAGGACTACACACCGGTGCTGCTGAGCGCGGCCGAGAGCTTTGAAGGCCACCTCGGCACCGGCAATACCGCGAGTGTGCTGTCGGGCCGCCTCTCCTACACCTACGGACTGGAGGGTCCGGCGGTCACCGTGGACACCGCCTGCTCCGCCTCGCTGGTCGCCCTGCACATGGCGGTCCAGTCGCTACGCAACGGCGAGTGTGCCCTCGCCCTGGCCGGCGGCGTCACGGTGATGCCAAACCCGGGCACCTTCCTGGAGTTCAGCCGCCAACGCGGCCTTGCCACCGACGGCCGCTGCAAGTCCTACGCGGGCGCGGCCGACGGCACCAGCCTGGCCGAGGGTGCCGGGTTGCTGCTGGTGGAGCGGTTGTCGGAGGCCCGGCGCAACGGGCATCCCGTGCTGGCGGTGGTACGTGGCAGCGCCGTCAACCAGGACGGCGCCAGCAACGGCCTGACAGCGCCGAACGGCCCGTCGCAGCAGCGAGTGATCCGACAGGCCTTGGCCAACGCGCGGATGACGCCGGAACAGGTCGATGCCGCCGAGGGCCACGGCACGGGCACCCGCCTGGGCGACCCGATCGAGGCGCAGGCGCTGCTCGCCACCTATGGCCGACACCGCCCGGAGGGCCGCCCGCTGTGGCTGGGCTCGGTGAAGTCGAACATCGGCCACACCCAGGCGGCCGCCGGTGTGGCCGGTGTGATCAAAATAGTGATGGCGCTGCGGCACGGGGTGCTGCCCCGGACACTGCACGTGGATGAGCCGACGCCGCACGTGGACTGGTCGGTCGGCGCGGTCTCGCTGCTGACCGCGAACCGGCCCTGGCCGGAAACCGGCCACCCGCGCCGAGCGGCCGTGTCGTCCTTCGGTATCAGCGGCACGAACGCCCACGCGATCCTGGAGCAGGCTCCCGCTGAGGAGGCCGCCAGGGCCGAGCCCGTCCGGCCCGCCACCGTGCTGCCCTGGGTGCTGTCCGGAAAGAACGAGGCCGCGCTGCGCGCCCAGGCGGCCCGGCTCCGCGACTGGCTGGAGACACACCCGAAGGCCGCCGCGCCAGATGCGGCCTACTCCCTGGCGACCGGCAGGGCGGCGCTCGACCGCCGCGCGGTAGTGGTGGCCGCGGACCGCCCCGAGCTGCTCCGGGGACTGGACACGCTGGCCACCGGATCGTCCGGTGCCGGCGGTGCCGAATTGGTCCAGGACATGGCCACGGAAGGCAAGGTCGCCTTCCTCTTCACCGGCCAGGGCAGCCAACGGCACGGAATGGGAAAGGAGTTGTACGCGGCGTTCCCGGTGTTCGCGGAGGCTTTCGACGCGGTCTGCGCGGAGCTCGACCCGCGTCTGGCGCGTCCCTTGAAGGAAGTGGTCTTCGGGGGCGGGCCGATCGACGAGACGGCGTTCACCCAGCCCGCCCTGTTCGCGATCGAGGTGGCGCTGTTCCGGCTGTTGGAGTCCTGGGGGGTACGCCCTGACTTCCTCGCCGGCCACTCGATCGGCGAACTGGCCGCCGCGCACGTGGCCGGAGTGCTCTCGTCAGCGGATGCCGCACTGCTGGTGGCGGCGCGTGGCCGGCTGATGCAGGCGCTGCCGGCCGACGGTGCGATGGCCGCGGTGCAGGCATCGGAGGCCGAGGTACTGCCGCTGCTGACCGGGGAGCTGGGCATTGCGGCCGTCAACGGTCCGGAAGCGGTGGTGATCTCCGGTGCCGACCGGGCTGTCCGCGAGGTTGCCGGGCAGCTCGCCGCCCAGGGCCGCAGGACCAAGCGGCTGACGGTCAGTCACGCCTTCCATTCGCCGCTGATGGACGGCATGCTGGACGCCTTCCGGGAGGTTGCCGAAGGTCTGGCGTTCAACGCTCCGCGCGTTCCCGTCATCTCGGCGCTCGGCCCCGGCGCGGACGTGTCCTCCCCAGAGCACTGGGTGCGGCACGTCCGGGAGGCCGTGCGCTTCGCCGATGTGCTCAGGGCCCTCGACCGTGAGGCCGTCCGCGCCGTCATCGAACTCGGCCCCGACGCCGTGCTGTCCGCGCTCGGTCCCGAGAGCGCACCCGATCTCGTCTTCGCCCCGGCGCTGCGCGCCGGCCGTCCGGAGGTCCGCTCGCTCACCACCGCCGTGGCCCGGGCCCACGCCTGCGGCGTCGCAGTGGACTGGACGGCCTTCTTCGCCGGCAGCGGGGCACAGCGGATCGACCTGCCCACGTATGCCTTCCAGCGCCGACGCTACTGGCCTGAGCCGGCGGAGGAGCAGCGGGCGGCCTCCCACGTGGACGGATGGCGCTACCGCCTCAGCTGGCAGCCGATCGCCGAGACCGTCTCCAGCCGATTGCCGGGCACGTGGCTGGTGGTGGCTCCGGCCGGGCACACGGAGGCGGACGCCGACGTCATGATGTCGCTGACCGGGTGCGGAGCGACCATCCGCACCATCGAAGTGGACGCCGACACGGACTGTGATGCGGCGGCCCAGGCACTGCGTACCGTCGGCGGTGGGGCGGCCACCGGTGTGCTGTCACTGCTCGGGGACGTGACCGCGACCGCGACTCTTGTGCGGGCGCTGGGTGACGCCGCGATCGACGCGCCGCTGTGGTGCGCGACACGAGGAGCGGTCTCGACAGGACATGCGGACCGTCCGGTGGACCCGGAGCCTGCGCGGATCTGGGGCCTCGGCCGGGTGACGGCGCTGCGGCACCCCGAACGCTGGGGCGGTCTGGTCGACCTGCCCGAGCCGTTCGACGAGCGGGCGGCATCCCGTCTCGCCGCTGTACTCGCGGGCGATGAGGACCAGGTGGCGATCCGCCCCTGCGGAGTCCTCGCCCGCCGTCTGACGCGGGCGCCGCGCAACGCTGCCGCCGCCGGGTGGCGGCCGTCCGGGACGGTGCTGGTGACGGGTGGTACGAGTGGGCCGGGTGCGGAGGTGGCGCGGTGGCTGGCCGGCAACGGCGCCGAGCACCTCGTGCTGACCGGCGGAGCCGGCCCGGCCGTACCGGAAGCCGCCGAACTCCGTGACGAACTGACACGGTCGGGGGCTACGGTCACGGTGGCCGCCTGCGATGTCGCGGATCGCGCGGCGCTCGCCGCGCTGCTGGCGGAGCACCCCCCATCGGCGGTGTTCCACATGGCCGGCCTGCTGGACCACGGCACGGTGGACCAGCGTACCTCCGAGCGATGCGCGACCGTGATCCATGCGGCGGCGGACGCGGCACGCCACCTGCATGAACTCACCAGCGACCTGTCGGCGTTCGTGCTCTTCTCCGCCATGATCGGCAGTCCTGGACAGGGCGACTGCGCCGTCGGCGCCTACCTGGACGCGCTCGCCGAGCAGCGCCGCGCCGCCGGCCTGGTCGCGACCTCGATCGCATGGGGCCCATGGGCCGAAGACGGCACGGCGACCGATTCGGCACTGGCCGAACGCCTCCGCCACGCCGGCGTCCTGCCGATGCGGCCGGCATCGGCGATCACCGCCCTGCGCCAGGCGCTGGACAACGGCGACAGCACCGCCGTGATCGCCGACATCCTCTGGGACCGCTTCGTCTCCGAGTTCACCGCCGCCCGAGCTAGTCGCCTCTTCGACGACATCCCCGAAGTCCGGCGCCTTCAGGAGGCTGCCGCGCACACCGACCCCCCCGCGGGTTCTTCCCTGGTGCGGCGGCTCGCGGGTCTGTCGCCGATCGAGCGGAACCGCGTCCTCCTCGACCTGGTCCGTACCGAGGCGGCCGGCGTCCTCGGCCACCCGGGCCCGGAGGCCGTCGAGCCGGGGCAGGCGTTCAAGGAACTCGGCGTGGACTCGCTGATGGCGGTGAACCTCCGCGGCCGGCTGGCCGAGGCGACGGGCCTGGCCCTGCCCGCGTCGCTTGCCTTCGACCGTCTGACTCCCGCCCTGCTGGCGGCCCACCTGCAACAGGAGCTGTTTCCGGACGGCGCGGATCCGGTGGCCTTGGCTCTGGAGGAACTCGACAGGCTGGAGGCGGCGTTGACCGCCGCAGCCCCGGACGGCGTCACGCGCGCCCGGATCCAGATGCGCCTGCATGCCATCACCGCCCGCCTGGACGACTTCCAGCCGTCGGCCGACGCCCCCGCGGCCCCCAAGGCGTACGGCACGGTGGACATCGACCGCCTCGACGACGTGTCCGACGAGGAGCTCCTCGCCTTCATCGACGACGGCCTCGGCTGACCGCATGCCGCCTGAGTGCCGGTTTCCGGGATCCAGCGGATCCCCGACAAAGCCGCTTTGAGCGGCCGGCCAAAACCGACTTCCGCTGCGGACAAGCGAGATCGCGGCGGGGATGACAAAGGGAGCACCGCTCAGATGGAACCACGACGGGACGCGGCGGACATGAATCCTGGCGATGAGCACGGCGAGGCCGTGAGCGACCAGAACCTGCCGCCGGCCTTGGCGCCGAATGATGGCGAGAGCCGAGGTCCGGAAAAACTCGGGCCCCCGCAGGCCGAGCCGCCCGCGGGCGATGGGGAAACAGCCGATGTCCGCAATGAGCCCCGGTGGCAGGAGACCGTCGCCATGGAGCGGCTGCGCCGTGATGACGCGGGACGGGCTTCCTCGCGCGAGGGTGCCGTCGGCGGTCACGGTGTTTCGAAGTGGGTTCTTGCCTCCGCCGTCGTGGCCAGCACCACGCTGCTCGCGGTCACGCTGGTCTCAGTAGGGGGGATCGGGGGATCCAGGCCGCACCGCCCGGGCGGGTCGGTCACGGAGCCAGGGCCGGTCCCGACCCCGACCCCGAGCACCACCGAGGCGGCCCCTGCACCAGCGGCGAGCCCCGCGGCCGCGACCCCGGCCAAGTCCGCCTCTCCCTCCCACTCGCCGTCACGGCACCACACTCCGGCTGACCGCCCCACCGCGGCAGGCCGTGCCGCCGCGCATACGAAGACGACCCACAACGCCTCCTCCGCGACGCCGGTGAGCGGGAACCCGACGGGCAGGCCGAGCGGTTATCTGTCCGCCGACGTCGGAGTGGACCCGGGCAGCAACCCCTACTGGGCCCAGAGCCACGTCTATGTCAACTCCACCGTGCCACTCAGCGACCTGAGGGTCGACGTTCGCGTCGCCCAGACCGGCGGTGTCGACGGCACCGGAACATGGACCTCGCTCGGCAACCAGGTCGACGTCACCATCACCAACGTCGGTGATGCCATCGAATACGTCTTCAAACTCAAGCGGGGCGTCACTCTTCCGCCAGGTACGTATTACTTCAAGGCGCAGTACAACCACGCCCAGGGAGCTCGTGACGCCCAGTACGACGCCTACGACGTGACGGCCGTCGCGAGCGG
>CBFHCJ010000143.1:0-11799 GCA_965654005.1 uncultured Streptomyces sp.
GATCCACCGGGCGGTGGCGAGCCCGGCGGTGTTGCGTTCCCAGTCCGTGGGCCGTCGGTCCACGGGGAGCGGCACGTCGATACGGGCGGTGACCGCGGCCGTCCGGTACGTCGCCCCGGCCAGGTCGAGGGCGAGATCGTCACCCCAGGTGGGGCCGGGCACCACGTCGTCGTCGAGGAAGACGATCCAGGGCATGCCACCTGCCGCGTGCCATCCCGTGTTTCGGGCCGCGGCAGGGCCCCGGGCCCGGCCCCTCACCACGGCGGTGAGCGGGCGCAGGGGAGGGGGGACGTCCACCGTGAGCGGTGCGCCTTGGCCGTCCGGGCGGTCGTCGACGAGGACCACCCGCACCGGCCGGGGGCCACCGGCCTCGGCCAGCGCGCGCAGACACGCGCTCAGGCTGGGGCGTCCGAGTGTCGGTATCACCACCGCGTAAGCGTCGTCGCCGTACCCGCCGTTGCCCGTCCCCTCTCCGTGCCCCGTCATCACGTCCCCCTCCCGTCGGAGCTGCGGAAGAAGTCTCCGCGCCTGATCGCGTACGGGCCGATGGCGAGGAGGTCGACGGGAGAGGAGCCGAAGCACTCCAGCGCGTCGCGCGGATCGTCCACCATGGGCCGGCCCGCCGTGTTCAGACTGGTGTTGATGACCACGGGCAGGCCGGTGAGCCGCTCGAACTCACCGAGCATGCGCGCGACCAGCGGCTCCCGCGCCGGGTCCACGGTCTGGATGCGGGCCGTACCGTCGACGTGCACGACAGCCGGAATGCGGTCCCGCCAGGCCTCGGCCACGTCCTGGACGAACAGCATGTAGGGGCTGGGCAGCGGGCCGTCGAAGATCTCGGGGGCACGGTCGGCCGGAACCATGGGAGCCACCGGCCGGAACTGCTCGCGGCCCTTGACGTCGTTGAGCCGTTCGAGATTGCCCGCGTGTCCGGGATGAGCCAGCAGTGAGCGGTGTCCGAGCGCCCGTGGGCCGTACTCGGAGCGGCCCTGGAACCAGGCGACGATCCCGTTGTCGGCGAGTGCCCGCGCCACGGTCGCGGCGATGTCCGGGGGCCGCTCGAAGGGGACGGCCGCCGTCTTCAGGCAGGCTCCGAGCTCCGCGTCCGACCAGTCCCGGCCCAGATCGGCGCCGGTCATCGGCTCCGGCTCGTCCCCTCCGCCGGCGGCCAGCAGCAGCGCGCCGCCCAGCGCCGTACCCGCGTCGCCGGCCGCGGGCTGCACCCACACCCGGGCGAAGGGGCCCTCGCGGGCGATGCGTGAGTTGGCGACGCAGTTGAGGGCGACGCCGCCGGCAAGCGTGAGCACGCTGTGGTGCGTCCTGCCGTGCAGCCAGCGCACGAGGTCCAGCAGGGTCTCCTCCAGCACCGCCTGGGCGCTGGCGGCGACGTCCGCGTGCTCCTGCGTCCACGGCTCGTCGGGGCCGCGCGGCGCGCAGAGTTCACGCCAGGGCACCGAGGTCGCGTGGAACCCGCCGTCGCCCGTCGGATACACATGACGGCGCAGTTCCGGGAGCATGCGCGGGGTGCCGTGGGAGGCGAGGGCCATCACCTTGAACTCGTCGGAGGACCGCAGGAACCCCAGATGGCCGGTGAGCTCCTCGTAGACCAGCCCCAGGGAGTGGGGCAACTCCTGCGCGTACAGGGGGTCGAGCCGGGTCCCGGCCCGGCGCGCGGCGAGGTGCGAGGCGCGCTCGCCACGGCCGTCCAGAACCAGCACGGACGACTCCCCGGCATCCGGCGCGGCGAAGGCGCTGGACGCGGCATGCGCCATGTGGTGCGGCACGAAGCGGACGATGCCGGGATCGAGGCCGGGCAGCGCCGCCCTGAGGAAACCGGGGGCCTCACGGGCGTAGGTCTGCCGCAGATGGTCCCAGGGGTTGTCGAGGCCCATGGACTCGGCGGGCCGGGCCAGCCGTGGATCGTAGGAGTAGGCGACGGCGTCGAGGTCCTCGGGGCGCAGTCCGGCGCGCCGCAGGCACCAGGCGGCGGCCTTCTCCGGCAGTTCCCAGGCGGAGAACGGCACCGGCCGCTTCCCGTGCTTGCGCCGGGAGAACCGCTCCTCCTCGGCGGCGGCGACGGTCCGGCCGTCGATCACAAGGGCCGCGGCGGGGTCGTGGAAGAGAGCGTTGATTCCGAGGATGCGCATGGGGAGTCCCAGGTCTTTCGGCGATGCGGTGAGCCGGGGGTAACGACAGGGGCGCGCTCGCGCCCGGTCAGCGGCCTGCGGTGGTGCGGAACCACCCGATCGTGCGGCGCAGGCCGTCTTCGGCGTTCACCTCGGGTTCCCAGCCGAACTTGTCGCGGGCCAGCGTGATGTCCGGGCAGCGCACGGCCGGGTCGTCCGTCGGCCGCTCGATGAAGCGGACCTCCGACCTGGATCCGCTCAGCTCGATGACGAGGCGCGCCAGGTCCAGCATGGTGATCTCGGTGGGATTGCCGATGTTGACCGGGCCGCGCATGCCGTGCGCCGCCGCCGCGAGGATGCCGCGTACGGTGTCGTCGACGTAGCACAGCGACCGGGTCTGGTGTCCGTCACCGGTGACCGTGAGGGGTTCACCGGCCAGCGCCTGCCGGATGAAGGTCGGCACGGCACGGCCGTCGTGGCCGCGCATCCGCGGACCGTAGGTGTTGAAGAGTCGCACGATGCCGGTGTCGGTGCCCTTCGCATCGGCGTGCGCGGTGGTCAGGGCCTCACCGAACCGCTTGGCCTCGTCGTACACACTCCGTGGCCCGACCGGGTTGACATGGCCCCAGTACCGCTCGTCCTGGGGGTTCTGCTGCGGGTCCCCATAGACCTCGGAGGTCGAGGCGAGCAGAAAACGCGCGCCGGAGCGCTGGGCGAGTTCGAGGGCGTGGCGGGTACCGAGGCTGCCGGTCTCCATCGTGTGCAGGGGCAGCCGCAGATAGTCGGCGGGGGAGGCCGGGGAGGCGAAGTGGAGTATGAGATCGGGGGACCGCTCGACGGCGAGTCCGTCGGCGACGTTCGCCCGCACCAGTGTGAATCCCGGGCGGTCCAGCAGGGCGGACACGTTCTCGGGCCGACCGGTGCTGAAGTCGTCCACGCAGGTCACCGCGGCGCCCGAGTCCAGCAGGGCGGCGCACAGATGCGAACCGACGAACCCCGCGCCACCGGTGACGACGGCGTGATCCCAATTCCGTGACAAGGGGATGGCCATTCGGCTCTCCTTCCTACGCGGCGACTGCGTATCGGGCTCCTCCCCTCGATGCCGGGCCGATGACGTCGAGGGCAGGGGCCCGGCGAGTACCCTGATCAGCGTCTGCCGCACGGGCCCCGGAGGCTCGGTGGCGTACGGCATTCGGGTGACTCACGGAGAGTGAGTAGAACCTGCGAGGATCTGCGTTCTACGGCGGGTCACCTCTACGGGTGTCCGCACTGCCTCGCAATCGTCCGCGACCCGCTTCGCCACCTCGAGCCAGTCGAGCGCCGCCGCCTGCCCGCATGCCGTCGGCATCCGCCATCGACGGGGAGGGCGGCAGCCCGAGAGCGCCACCGCCGTCCGCGGAGCCGTCGAGCGATTACCCCTCCAAAAGGTCCGCTCCAACAGGTCCGCTAACAGCTGGTGCGGGGCCTCAGCCCTCGACCGTCTGCGCCGTCCGACTCCAGCCGTACTGCAGCAGGTCCGCCACCGTCACGGCGCCGAGGCCCGCGCAGACCAGCCGCGTGGCCCTGGGCGCGGACACGTAGCAGCAGACCAGGGCTCCGGCCACCCAGGCGGAGATGCAGAACGGACAGGACACCAGATCGCCCACCGCACGTCGCACGCCGCTCCCACGCGGTCGGTCCAGCACCTCGTTGGCCGTGCCCTCGGACTCACGACGGGTGAACGGCGCCCGCAGAAAGCTGGTGAGCTTGTCCTTGGACAGCACACGGGACATCTTGAACGTGGCCGTTCCCAGGAGGGCGACGTCCCACGGCGGGATCCGTTGAGGCAACCGCACCCCACGGCGACGCGCCACCACGGCGAACAGCGTGGCACCCGCCGAAAACGTGGTCGCGAGCAGCGCGTAGCCACCGAGGGGCTCGTCGCCCGCATCGTCGTAGCGCGGGTCCTCCACCGTCATGGATGCCTCCCCGGCCGCTCCCTGTCGGGCACCATCACCACCTCCTGCGCACCCGAGTCCCCGAGCGCTCCGCACGCAAACGCAGCGGGGCCCGTCGCCGCCCCCCGGACGCTTCCGGCGTGAGCCCGCCGACGATGGAGCGCCGGACCGCGGCGAAGACGCACCGGCCTGCTCTGCCAGGGGCATCCGACCGGGAGGGATCGCTCGGCCCAGAGGGTCTTGCCGGAGGGGGCTGGCGGGTGCCCCAGCCCTGGGTGAGCTGGGCGCCGATGTGCAGTCCGCGTCCGCCCTCGTCGTAGACGCAAGTGTGCAGGGCCCGGGTGCGTGCGAGGAGCAGGGCCGACGTGCTCGCGTCCACCCGTTCCCTCACCCGACGTGATCTGCGACGCCATGACGAAGTCGGCGAGCCGGGGGAGGGGGACGGGATCGTTCGGCAGGGCCAGTCGCTGCCGGGCCGAGTGGTGCTCGCTGCTCTCGAACGTCGCGGTGCCGACACCGCACACCCGGCCGCTGGACGGGTCCCTGACGGGCCACAGTTCGATGAGCCACGTCGGGGAGTCGTTTCCGGTGCCCGTACGACGCCACGGGTGGAGTCCGCCGAGTTCTGGTGCCGCCGGGGTGCGCCGCGTCGTCCATGGCGGGCACCACGCGGCTCAGCCTCAGCGCCCCCCACACGATGAGCCCGACCCCGATCGCCTCGGGCAGGAGCCACCAGCCGGTCCGGATCTGCTCCCCGAACAGCGTGACGCCCAGCACCAGGCTCACCGTGGCGTCACCGATGGTCAGCGCCGGCTGGGACGCGGCCAGCCAGCCCGCCTGGAGTGCGTTCTCCAGCAGCAGGATGGCACAGATACCGGTCAGCGCGAATCCGTACGTCTGCCACGATGTGAGGAACGCGACGAGACCGTGGTCCGCGAACGTGCCCGTGGAGGACTTCAGCAACGCGGCGGTGAGAGCGTTGCCGATGGCCGAGGCCGTGGCCAGCACGGCGGCCCGGAACAAGGGCGGTCGCCCCGGGCGGGCCAGGGCGACCGCCGCGGCCATGGCGCCCAGACATAGCGCCAGCACCGGGACCCAGCGCACCATGGGCGCCTGATCCCGCACACCGGAAGGCGCGGCGGCTCCAAGGACCAGGGCGAGCCCCGTGACCACCCTGACGACCGCCCACCAGCCCGCGCGCGGCAGACGCCGGTGCATGAGCGCAGCGGCGATCATCAGGGCGAACGGCAGTTCCAGTACGAAGAGTGGCTGCACGAGTGACATCGGCCCGTTCACCAGGGCCAGGGCCTGGAACAGCGCGGCACCGACGACCCCGGCGATCCCGATCAGCCAGGCGGGCCGGTGTGCGAGGTCGAGTACCAGCCGCAGCCCTCCGCCGCGCGTGACGGTGGACGCCGCCTTGCGCTGAAAGGCGGTGCCCACCGCATTGCTGGCGGCTCCCATGACGGCGAACAGCACGGCGAGGACGATCATCCTTCCAGCATGCCGTGGGACGTCGATCACCACCGCGAGCGGCGGGCCCGAATGCAGGGCCGTCCTGACCGAGCGGCGAGGCCGGTAGGGTCACGGCGGAGGCGCTGGGTGTGCCGGGACATCCCGGGCGCCGGCCAGGCGGGGGTTACGTGGTGGCCGAAGATCTTGCGGTCGTGTGGGATCGTCTACTTGCCTTGCGCCGTCGTGGGTGTCGCTGGTGGGTACGCCACGGCGGCGCCGACGACGGGCCGCGCTCCGATCGATGGCCTGGCCGGAGCCGGTGACCCGACGGCCACCGTGCGGGTCGTGGACTTGGTCCACGGCGATCGACAGCACCATCCACATCTCCTGTCGGCAAGGTCGGGAACGAAAACCGACGACGGCGAAGCCGGGCTCCGACGCGGCATGCCGCAGGCATTGCAGGGGCCTCATGATGGACTCATGGATCCGGTCTTGCACCAACTACCCGCCACTTTCTGGACGGTTCCCTATGTGGCCTCCCGCTTCCCGGGTTCACCGGCGGTGACGCGTCGCCCCGGCCTGGCGGCCGGCGCCAACTGCCAACTGTTCGCCTACGAGTTGTTGCGGCACTTCGGCCTGACCCCGCCCGCGTTGCGTTCGAGTGACCTGTGGGCGGATACGCGGGCCACCGTCCGGGTACCGGTCGCCCAGCCGCTCGACCTGCTGCTGTTCAACGCCACCCAGGATGCTTACGGCGCCCATGTCGGGGTCTGGGCGGGCGAGGGAGAAGTGCTGCACCTGTGCGCGGAGGTGGGACGTCCGGCCGTCTGGGACACGGCGGAGTTCGCCGCACGGGAGCGCTACCGGGTGCTTGTCGGTATCAAACGCGTGAGTGTCGGCCGGCCGGCCACACGCCTGGGCAGTCCGCACAGCACCCCGTGACCGCAACCGGCGACGAGCAGACCTCACGACGTGGATCGCAGCGGTGCGTACTGCGTCGTGATCCCCGGTGGCTGAAGCAGGGCGGCGTCTCCGGGCCGGGCGTCCTCGGTAGACGACGACGCCGACGGCCCGATGGTCGAAGTCGACGGGCTGACGGGTGAGTTCGCCGTCCACAGCACGGTCAGACGTGCCTGGGACAAGCCGGCCGTCCTCAGGTCGGTGCCGCGCAGGTCGGCGAGACGCAGGTCGGCGCCGGGCAACACGGCACCGCGGGCGTCGGCCTTGCGCAGGTTCGCCTCGCAGGTCGGTTTCGGTGAAATCGGCCTAGGCGCAGGCCGGTTTCGGTGAAGTCGGCCCCACGAGGCACAGCGCACGGCGCGGCGACGGTGAGGCGTTAGGGCAAGCCCTGTCACCCGGGTCCACCTCGCCGAGTCGAGCGGCTCGGCACCGCGGGGATGACGGGGCGTCAGCGTCACCGCTGAGCCAATCGGGTAGTTCGTCGTATTTTCAGTATGTCGGAAATGACGCGAATTCAGATGGTCTGTACGTTCAATCTCGCATCGGCTCACACAGCCGACGTGTCTGAGACAGGAGAAGTGACATGGCAACGCGTTCCATCGCTGTTTCCGCCGCCATCGCGGCTGGCGCGGCCCTCGTGGCCACCGGTATCACCTACGCCTCCGCCGCCTCAGAGCCGGCGCAGGCGAGCGCGGTCGCCCAGCCGGCGGCCGCCCCTGCCGCTCTCCAGGGCAGCAACGGCAACGGTAACAACAACAACGGCAAGGACGACAACGACCGGGACGACCACGACGGCTACGGCTACGGCGGCTACGGCTTCGACGAGGGCAGGATCCACGTCAACGAGCGTGACTTCTCCGCGGCGCCCGGCGGCTGCATCACCGTGATCAGTGGTCTCGGCTCCGACAGCTTCAACATCCGCAACGACAGCAAGCGGACTGTCGAGTTCTTCAATGGGGTCACCTGCGACAACGGCGCTCCCATCGCCATCGTCGGCCCGCACAGCCAGAGCGACGGTGTGTTCCCGCGTCGCGTCCGGGGCGGTGTGCGAGTCCGTCACGGCGTGGTGGGAAGCTTCCGTGTGGTCGGCGGCCACTTCGAGCACTTCGAGCACCGCGAGCACGAGGGCAAGTGACCGCGTCACCCGAGTGACGCGGCGAGAACGAGAACCCCGGCCCGCCGGAATCGGGCCGGGGTTCCGGTCTGGCGACCCCTGACCGGCACGCCCGCGTTCCACCCTATGCCTTGGGCGAACACTCGCGTGTCAGATGCGCGGGGAGGGAGGCGCCCGGCCCCGCGCCTCAGTGCTGGATCGCTACCTTGGCGGCCACGATCATCAGGCCGAGTACGAGGTTGACCGCGCCGACGGACACCACCGCAGCGCGAGACGCCCCGGCCCGGCGAGCCGCGGCGCTTGCCCAGGCGACCTGCTGTGCCACCGCGACGCCGAGCGCCAGCCAAGCCGTGCTGGTGTGCCCCAGCGCGAGGAGTGGACTGATCGCGACGGCGGCGGCAGGGAGGACGGCCGCCTGCACGATCGGCCACTCGCGGGTACCGACATGCCGTATCTCCGCCCAGGTCAGCGGCTTGTGCAGGAGTCGGTCGCCGACAAAGTTCGCGTAGGCGTGTGCGGCCCAGAACACCATGCCCGTGCACAGCAGGAGCAGTATGAGCTCCAGGCGCGGGTGGGGACCGAGCGCGCTGGCCCCGGCGATCACGGAAGCGGCCAGGAGTGAGCCGTAGATCGCGCCCGTGTAGTCCGTCCGGGTCGTGTCGGGCGGTTGCTCGGGGTACTGCCCTCGCAGAGTGCTGGGACGTTTCACCGTTCCAGGATTGCCGGAGACGTCCCGTCGCCGCACGCCGCATCGACTCGCCTCACGCGGGGCGCCGAAGGCGCTCGGTGGCTCGAAAGCCGGACGCGCCGTCGATCGGGAGGCGCGAGCCGACGGGATGTGACGTCCGTGGGGAGAGGGTGGGATCACTCCCACGGGTGACGCACAGGTGCCGATGGACGTAAGGGAAGCCCCGGCGTACCCGGCAGCGGTCCCCTCAGATGCGAGGGCGCGTCGGCAGCATGGCCCAGACGGTCTTGCCCACCGGGGAGCGCCAGGTCCAGCCCCAGTGTTCGGACAGGGCGTCGACGATGAGCAGGCCGCGGCCGTGTTCCTGCAGTGGGTCCTGTGCGTGAGGGAACACGGGAAGGTTGTTGCTCTGGTCGGTGACGGCGCACACCAGGTGGGCGGATCGCAGAGTGAGTCTCAGCCAGACCTCGGCCTGCTCGGCCTCCTCGGTCGGCAGTGCGTGCAGCACGGCGTTGGTGGCGAGTTCCGTGACAACGGCGAGGGCGTCGTCGCCGCAGTCGTCCAATGCCCAGTGATCAAGGGTGCGGCGGGTGAAGTCCCGTGCCTGGGTGCAACCCTGCCTGGTGCAGGCAAGACGCACAGTAGCGGTGGGGTTGGGCGGTGCGGTGCGGCCTGCCTGCGGTACAGCCGGACGGGAAAGGCGGGGCGCTGAGGGCGCAGGTGATGACACGGCATCTCCCTGATGCGAGGTCAGGATGGGGCGCCAGCGCCGCGGTTGACGCCACGGTTAGTATCCACCCTGACAGCCTCCTCGTGCAATTTCACGGGAAATTGCACGACCGGTGCAGGTGACGGCGGTGGCATGTGGTGCGCCCCTGGCCCAGTGGGCGGCCTGGGGTGCATACGTGCCTGGGGTGCTGCATACGTGGCGGAACGCGGGTAAGGAGAATGCGGTGTCATCGGTACCGAACGGAGTGCGGGCAAGCTCATTGGCGGTCCGCTGGATCAAGAGCCGGCACAGCAACGCCGAAGGCAACTGCGTCGAGGTCGCCGCCCTGGCCGGGGGAGGCATCGCGATGCGCAACTCCCGCGACCCGGACGGCCCGGCCCTGGTCTACACGCCGGCGGAAGTGGCCGCTTTTCTGGCCGGCGCGAAGGAGGGGGAGTTCGACCACCTGCTGTGATGGAAAGCTGGGTGTCCCCATGCGCACCGGCCCATGCGGCCGACGTCGGCAGGGTGCGATAATGCGCTCTGTCGTCTGCCGGCACACAGGGAGTCAGGATGTCCGCCGAGTCAGCTCGTGTCTCCCGCCTGGAACGCTATCTGGACCGGGCCGAGCCCGCTCCGACCTTGCTGAAGATGCTGGTCGGCGTCCAGTTGGCGGGCATCCGCGAAGACCTCGGCATCTCCCAGGACCAGGCGGCTCGCGCAGTCGGCTTCAGTGCGGCGAAGCTGTCACGCATCGAGGCGGGGAAGAGCCGTCGGCCGCCCACGGAAGGCGACGTCCGCGCGTTGCTGGAGCTGTACGAGGCCGACGGCCACGAGACTTCGGTGCTGCTGGAGCTGCTGCGGCGCGCCGGTGAGCCCGGCTGGTGGCAACGCTACGACAAGCGGCTGATGCCTGAGTGGTTCGACCGGCTGGTCGGACTGCAGGAGGCGGCCGCCGCCATTCGCACCTTCGAGATCCAGTACGTGCCGGGCCTGCTGCAGACTCCGGCGTACGCCCGGGCCGTGGTGGAGCGCGGTCTGCCGGCCGCGCCGGCCCGTGAGGTGCAGCGGCGCGTCGAGCTGCGCATGCGTCGACGGGAGCTGCTGCATCGCGCGGACGCCCCGCAACTGTGGGTGATCATGGACGAGTCGGTCCTGCTGCGTGTGCTGGGCAGCCGCGAGGCGATGCGCGAGCAGCTCGAGTACCTCGTGGAGATGGCCCAGCGCCCGCATGTGACCGTGCAGATCGTCCCCCTCGACGTGACGAACGCGTCCGCGCCCGCCATCCCCGTCACCTATCTGCGCTTCCGCGGTGCCGATCTGCCTGACATCGTCTACCTGGAGCACATCAGGAGCGCCACGTTCCTGGAGGACCGCGAGGAGACGGAGGAGTACCGGCTGACGCTGGACCGACTCGGCGACGAGGCGCTCAACCCGCGCGAGTCCCTGGCGCTGCTTCGTGACACGGTCGAGGGGCGCTACCCCGCCTCGTGACCCTGCTGCCGTATCTCTCCTACCGGACGCGGCCCACGCCTCCGAACTCGATCCACTCCTGGGTGAGTTGACGGGGCGCCACTTCGTTGTCCGGTCGCCAGGTGGACACCTCCACCAGTCCCGGCTCGAGGACCTCCAAGCCCTCGAACCACTCCGCGACGTCCTTCTCCTGACGCACGCGGCCCCAGTGCCCCTGAGTCGCCTTGTCCATGAAGTCGGTGACGAAGTCCCGTACATGGGCGTCCTCGCTGACCAGTTGGCACATCAGCAGCAAGCTGCCGGGTACCAGCGGTTCCGAAACCCGGCGCACCACCTCGAGCGGCCCGTCCGTTTCGTTGTCCGGAATGCAATGGAACACCGAGTTGAACAGCACGGCCACCGGCTGGCTGAAGTCGATCAGGCGCTGGGTGTCGGGGTGGGAGAGGATCCCCTCGGTGTCCCGCATGTCGGCCTGGATGACGGCGGTGCGCTCGTTCTGCTCCAACAGGGCGCGGCCGTGCACCAGGACCATCGGGTCGTTGTCGACGTACACCACACGCGAGGAGGGATCGATCCGCTGTGCGACCTGGTGCACGTTGTCCTGGGTGGGCAGCCCGGACCCGTGGTCGAGGAACTGCCTGATGCCGTACTCGGCCGCCAGGGTCTTGACCACCCGCTGCAGGAAGCGCCGGTTGTTCAGGGCCAGGGCGCGCGTGCTGGGCACGACCTTGTCCAGCTCTTCGCAGGCTGCCCGGTCGGCCGCGTAGTTGTCCTTGCCGCCCAAGTAGTAGTCGTACATGCGCGCGGCCGTCGGAACCGTGGCATCGATCGACGTGGACAGCTGCTTGCCAGGCTGCATCATTCCCCCAGATCCAAGCCGCGCCGCGGACTGGCGTGACAGAGAATACATCCTAGGGAAGCGGAAGTTGGCGATACCAGCCCACTGGCCGAACCTCCCCCGAAGGCAGGACCCGGGCACCCTCCACGACGAGGCACTGCACGTCGAGAACCGCGTGCGCGGCGCCCGATGACGCTGGACACCGTCCTCGCCGCACTGGTCAGGGCGTGCCGCGTCCTGGCCGACGAACCACGGCCCTTCGTCCCGGACGCCGCCACCCGCATTGCCCGCCAGGTGACTCCTGCCGACGGAGGGCGCCTGTCGGCCGCATACCCGCTCTTCCCCCACCCGCAGGAGCCGGCGCAGCCGGCGTGACGCCTGGACTGCCGCGGCACGGGGCGACCGACGGGACCCGGCCATCCCACGCCGTGCGACACACCGGCTGACCGTTGATGCGGAGGCGGGTTACCTCACGCCCCGACCGCACCGCGGCCCCGCC
>CBFHCJ010000144.1:0-11784 GCA_965654005.1 uncultured Streptomyces sp.
CTGAGCTGATCCGATGGAATTCCTGAACTACGCCTTCATGCAGCGGGCGCTGCTGGCGGCCGTCCTGGTCGGCATCACCGCCCCCGCCGTCGGCATCTACCTGGTCCAGCGCCGCCAGGCCCTCATGGGCGACGGCATCGGGCACGTGGCGATGACCGGCGTCGGCCTCGGCTTCCTGCTCACCTGGTCCCCGGTGTGGATGGCGACCGCCGTCTCCGTCCTCGGCGCTGTGCTGATGGAACTGATCCGCTGGTACGGCAGGACCCGCGGCGACATCGCCCTCGCCATGCTCTTCTACGGCGGTATGGCCGGCGGCGTGATGTTCATCAACCTCGCGCCGGGCGGCTCCAACGCGAACCTCATGTCGTACCTGTTCGGCTCGCTGTCGACGGTCTCGCAGTCGGACGTGGTGGCGATCTGCCTGCTGGCGGCCTTCGTCGTCCTGGTCACCCTGGGACTGCGCCGCCAGCTCTTCGCGGTCAGCCAGGACGAGGAGTTCGCGCGGGTGACGGGCCTGCCGGTGCGCGCGCTGAACCTGCTGACCGCGGTCACCGCGGCGGTCACGGTGACGGTCGCGATGCGCGTGGTGGGACTGCTCCTGGTCTCCGCCCTGATGGTGGTACCGGTGGCGGCCGCGCAGCAGTTGGGCCGCAGTTTCGCGGCGACGTTCGCGATCGCGGTCGCCATCGGCGTGAGCGTGACCATCGGCGGCACGATCACGTCGTACTACCAGGACGTGCCGCCCGGCGCGACGATCGTGCTGATGACGATCGCCGCGTTCATCGCGCTGACGGCGCTGGCCACCCCGCTGGCCCGGCGGCGCGCCCATGCGAAAACCGCCACGCAGGCCTCCGGGGACCCGCTGGAGTGCGCCGTCCCAGCCACTCGGAGGGCGACCGACGAGGTCGGGGTCTGACCGCGCGCAGGCCGACTGGCACAATGGCCGGGCAGGCGCAGATGCGAGGAGGCAATGGTGACGACCGCCGGCCCGCCCGTACGGGGACGATCCACCCGCCAGCGTGCCGCCGTGTCGGCGGCCCTCGACGAGGTCGACGAGTTCCGCAGCGCGCAGGAGCTCCACGACATGCTCAAGCACAAGGGCGACTCGGTGGGCCTGACGACGGTCTACCGCACGCTGCAGTCCCTCGCCGACGCGGGCGAGGTCGACGTCCTGCGCACGTCCGACGGCGAGTCGGTGTACCGCCGTTGCTCGACGGGCGAGCACCACCACCACCTGGTCTGCCGCGTCTGCGGCAAGGCGGTCGAGGTCGAGGGCCCGGCCGTGGAGAAGTGGGCCGAGGCGATCGCGGCGGAGCACGGCTACGTCAACGTCGCCCACACGGTGGAGATCTTCGGTACGTGCGCGGAGTGCGCGGCGGCCGGCACCAAGGGCTGAGCCGGGCTCAGACGCGGGGCAGCCTGCCGTCCAGCAGGGCGCGCAGCCGGTCCACATCCTGTGGGGTACGCGCGCCCCGCTTCACGAGCACCACCGCGCAGGTTCCGGCGCGGTCGGGACTGCGCAGCACGAAGCAGCGGTCGGTCTCGGCGTAGCTGCCGAAGTTGGCCCACGCCATGCGCGAGTCGATGTGGGCGCTGACCGTCCGCACCCCCTCCTCGGCGACGGTCACCCGCATCACACCGTGGTGCTGGTTCGCCCTCAGCAGCCGACGGGCCGACATGCGAGGCACGCGGGCCATCAGTGCCGACCATACGACGAAGAACACCCCGAACGCGACACCGGTGCTGTCGCCGCGGTTCGAGCCGAGCACCAGCTGCGCCACCCCCAGCAGCGCGAGACAGACCAGGACGACCGGTCGGTAGAGGAAGCCGATGCCGCCCCGCTTGCGCAGCAACACCCGGACGGCTTCCGTCATGTCCTCGTGCCGGAGATCGGACTCCAGCACGACGGCACCCTCCCGCAGCCCCACACCTTGCCCTTCGCTCATGGCCCCTCCTCGGTCGTACGGTGACGAGCCGTGATCGTAACGGCAGAGTGTGACGGCGCACTGCCGGGATTACTCCTGCCTGCCCTCCATGGCCAGCAGCTCCTCGTTGGGGATCGCCCCGCCGAAGCGGCGGTCGCGGGAGGCGAACTCCAGGCAGGCGCGCCACAGGTCACGCCGGTCGAAGTCGGGCCACAGCACGTCCTGGAAGACCATCTCGGCGTAGGCGCTCTGCCAGAGCAGGTAGTTGGAGGTGCGCTGCTCGCCGCTCGGCCGCAGGAACAGGTCCACGTCCGGCATGTCCGGGTAGTAGAGGTACTTCGCGAGGGTCTTCTCGGTGACCTTCGACGGGTCGAGCCTGCCCGCCTTCACATCCTCCGCCATGGCCTGCGCCGCGTCCGCGATCTCGGCCCGGCCGCCGTAGTTCATGCAGAAGTACAGCGTCAGCAGGTCGTTGCCCTTGGTCTGCTCCTGGGCGACCTGGAGTTCCTTGGCCACCGACTTCCACAGCTTGGGCATCCGGCCCACCCAGCGCACCCGGATACCGAGGGCGTCGAGCTGGTCGCGGGTCTTGCGGATGAAGTCGCGGTTGAAGTTCATCAGGAAGCGCACCTCGTCGGGCGACCGCTTCCAGTTCTCCGTGGAGAAGGCGTACAGGGAGATGTTCCCCACGCCCATCTCGATCGCGCCCTGCAGCACGTCCAGCACGCGCTCGGCGCCGACCTTGTGCCCCTCGGTGCGCGGCAGCCCGCGCTGCTTGGCCCACCGGCCGTTCCCGTCCATGACGATCGCCACATGGTTCGGGACCAGCTCGCCCGGGAGTTTCGGCGGACGGGCCCCGGACGGGTGCGGCTCCGGCGTCTTGTACTCGCGGCGCTGGCGCCCCAGGAACCCGCGTACGGCCATGTGCTTCCTCGCTCCTCGATCTGCTGTCGTTCTACTGTCTGCTTACTGCTCTGTCTGCTCTGTCTGCTCTGTCTGCTCTGTCTGCTCTGTCTGCTTACTGTTCCACGTATCGAAGCGAGCGCAGTCCGCGCTCCAGGTGCCAGTGCAGATACGCCGACACCAGTCCGCTGCCCTCCCGGACGTACCGCGGCTCGCACGCGTCCGCGGTCTCCCAGTCCCCCGTCAGCAGCGCGCCGAGCAGTTCGAGGGCCCCCGGCGAGGGTACGACGCTGCCGGGCACCCGGCAGTCGCCGCAGACGGCCCCGCCGGACGCCACCGAGAAGAACCGGTTCGGCCCCGGCATGCCGCACTTCGCGCAGTCGCTGAAGCTGGGCGCGTAGCCGTTGACGGCGAGGGAGCGCAGCAGGAAGGCGTCGAGCACGAGGTGTGGCGCGTGCTCACCGCGGGCGAGAGTGCGCAGCCCGCCCACGAGCAGCAGATACTGCTGCACGGCCGGCTCGCCCTCGTGATCGGTGAACCGTTCCGCGGTCTCCAGCATGGCGGTCCCGGCGGTGTAGCGGGCGTAGTCGGTGACGATCCCGCCCCCGTACGGAGCGATGGTCTCACTCTGGGTACACAGCGGCAGCCCACGCCCGACCAGTTCACTCCCCCGAGCGAAGAGCTGCACGTCCACGTGGGAGAAGGGTTCCAGCCGGGCGCCGAACTTCGACCTGGTCCGCCGTACGCCGCGGGCCACGGCGCGTACACGTCCGTGACCGCGCGTGAGCAGCGTGATGATCCGGTCCGCCTCACCCAGCTTCTGGGTGCGCAGCACGATGCCGTCGTCGCGGAACAGACTCATGGACTCATTCTCCCGTACGGAGTCGGCGCGCTTGGTCGGGCGGGCGGATGGCGTCCCACGGTGCCGGTTCCAGGGGCCGGCGGTCCTCGGCTTTCTCCATCTGGTCAAGCTCCACAGGCCCATGAGCGCCCGCACCCCATGTCAAGGCACCTCGCCGCGGCTGCGGGCGTTGGCGTACGCGGTCGCCGCGCGGAGGCGCTCCGCCTGGGTCGCGAGGCGTACGGCCTCCGGCTCCACGTCCCACTCCTTGCCCCCGCCGTACGGTCTCAGCTGTACGTACGGTCCCTCGTGCCCCATGACCAGGCCGACCCTTCCGGTACGGATGTCGACGGCGTACGCCCCGATCGGTGGCTTCATCACGCCTCCGGGGCCCGCTGCGGGCGAAGGGCCGCCGCGAGCCGGGCGGCGACGTCGACGGAACAGCCACCCAATTCCACAAGCGGACAGGGCGCCTCCCGCGCGAGACTCGCCGGGTCGAGCCGGAGCGACGGCAGGGTAATTCCGGCCTCCGCGAGCGCCGCCCGCAATTCCTTCACTGTTTCCTCCGCCTCTTCGACGCAGCTCGCCGAGTGTCGTCCCCCGGGTGATACGTGTACTGCAGCCACCGTGCTCCCCTTCCTTTCCGATTTTTACGCTTCTCACCTCCATGGTGACGCTCTCCACCTACACTCGGCAGGTGTCTGTGCTCTACAAGTGCGAGGCAGTAGAGGGGCGTTGGGTTATGGCCAACGGTTCGCGCCAGGCGGCGTGGGAGTTCTTCGGCGCTGAGTTGAAGCGACGCCGGGAGATCACGGGATTCACCCAAGTGGAGCTGGGCGCACGGGTTTTCGTCTCGGGCGGCTACATCGGCCAATTCGAACAAGCCATTAGTGAACCACCGTTGGACGTCGCCCAGCGGATTGACGAGGTCCTGCAAACCGAGGGTTTTTTCGAGCGCACGTGGCGGAAGCTGATTGATGACAAGCGGTATGCGGATTACTTCGCGGAGGTGGTGGAGCTTGAGCGGACGGCCACGAAGATCTGCGAGTTCGCGCCTACGTTGGTGCCGGGGTTGTTGCAGACGGCGGAGTACACGCGAGCCGTGACGCTGGCGAGCAACCCGTTCGTCACCGAGGAGTACATCCGGGAGAAGGTGACGGCCCGCGTGGAGCGGGCGCAGATCCTGGCCGACGCAACACGACCCGTGTACTGGGCGATCCTGCACGAGCACGTGCTGCGCATTCCGGTCGGCGGTGAGGCCGCGATGGCCGCGCAGTTGGACCACGTCGCGGAGCTGGCGCGGCAGCGGAAGGTCCTGGTGCAGGTGCTGCCGGCCAGTGTGGGCGCGTACCCACTCATGGGGCGCATGGTCAGGCTCTTCGAGTTCGAGGACGCACCGCCAACCGCCTATACAGAGGCCGTGTATTCGGGGAACCTGCTCGACGATCCGGCCCTGGTGAAGCGCGTGCAGGAGGCATACGATCTGCTCAGGGCCGCCGCGCTGCCACCGGAGGCGTCCCTGGCCCTGATCGAATCGGCGGCGGAGGACCACAGACGATGCGCGGGTACGACCTGAGCAACGCCCGCTGGCGCAAGAGCAGCCACAGCGACGACAACGGCGGCGACTGCATCGAGGTCGCGTACGACTTCGCCGGCGCCGCCCGCTGGCGCAAGAGCAGCCACAGCGACGACAACGGCGGCAGCTGCGTCGAGGTCGCCGACGGAGTCCCCGGTGTCATCCCGGTCCGCGACAGCAAGGTGCCCGGGGGTGCCGTGCTGGTCATCGGCTCTGTGGCGTGGACGGAGTTCATCGGTGCCGTAGGGACCGCCCGCTTCTAACCGGTGTCGTGCTTCCGCGCTCCGGGCAAAGGGCCTCAACCGACCTTCCGCAGCTCCCCGTCGGCGAAGACCGCGACCATCACCAGGCTCCCGCCCAACGCCTCGACGTACCTCGCCACGACGTCCGTCCCGGAGACCTGGCCGCTCTCGATCTGCGAGACCCGCCCCTTGCTCACCCCCATGCGCTCGGCCACCTGCACCTGTGTGTAACCCCGCTCCTGGCGCATCTCGACCAGGCGCCAGGCCCGCGCCTCGGCAAGCATGCGCTGAGCACCTTCGAGAAACCCATCCCGACCGCCGGACAGTTCCTCCGCTCGCTCACGGTGCCCGCTGGCCGACCACTTCACGTTTCCACTCACTTGCCGGACTCCTTCTCCCGATCAGCCAGGTATTCCACGTACCGAAGCTCAGCCAGCGGGATCGCGTCGTCGTACCAGGTGCGCCAGCTCCCCGCTTTGTCTCCGGCTACCAAGAGGATCGCGCAACGCCATGGGTCGAACATGAACAGGACCCGCACTTCACTGCGGCCCGAGGAGCCAGGACGCAGCTCCTTGAGATTGTGCAGGGCTGATCCCCTGACCCGATCAACCAGTGGACGCCCCTCGGCGGGCCCATGACACGCAAGGATCCAGATCGCCTGATTCACGAGCACATACGAGCCCGGGTCGGACTTCTCGAGATCGTGTAGCCATTGATCCACCTCGTCCGTCAGGTAGACATCCCACTGCTCTTCCACTTCGCTCCTCCCAAGAGTTTAGCATTCACTAAACCCTCGACAAGGGGGAGAGGAAGCCAATAGTCCTGATCTTCACCCACATGGGGTCGCACGGCAGCGCTGCTCGGCCCGCTCTCTTGTGGACCACCCAGGTGGATGTCCGGGCTCCAGGGCCGTACCTGGACGGAAGACCCAGGTTCGACCCCGTTCAACCCCTGACGCGGTCGGCCCGCTCGGTCCAGTCGATGCGGTGGTCGTACATCCACTGGAGGGAGCCGACGCCCTCGCTTGCCGCTTTCCGCAGGAAGTACGGGGTGAGCAGCCGGACGACCAGCCGGGCCAGACCGCCCGTCGCCTTGTCGCCGCTGGTCTTCGCGCCGTACTCGACGATGCGCTCCACGCGTTCACGCCGCCGGTTCTCGAAAGCGGCCAACGCGCCGGCCGTGTCCGGGATGTCGCGCAGGCAGACGGCCAGGGTGACGGCGTCCTCGATGGCCATCGACACGCCCTGACCGGACGAGGACGCCACCGCGTGAGCCGCGTCCCCGATGACCACCATGCCGTCCCGGTGCCAGCTCGGCACGGACGGCATGTCGTACTGATTGAACCCAGGGACGAGGTCGGCGTCGGCCGTCGCGGCCACGATCCGTGCGGCCGGCGTACGGTCCACGGCGAGCAGCTCCATCAGACGGTCACGGGAGTGGGCGGCGAGCTCGGACTCGGTCAGCTCCTCGCGCTGCGGCACGTTGGCGAACCACCAGATCTCCCCGTCCGGTGCGACGAGATACCCGAAGAACGCGCGCTTACCGAAGATCATGTTGTACATGCCCGGCCGGGCGTTCAGTTCGGCCGACAGCGCCCGGTCGGTGACGAACCCGCCCAGCCCCACGATGCCCAGGTACCGGGCCTTCGGCGCGTCCGGGTCGATGATCTGCCGGGTGCGTGAGTGGATCCCGTCCGCACCGACCAGCACGTCCGCGTCGAGCACGCTGCCGTCCGCGAACACCGCGCGCACCCCGCCCTCCGGGGTGGTGCTCGCGTCCATCAGGCGCTTGCCGTACTCGTAGCGCACCCCCCTGCGTGCCGCCTCGGCGTTCAGCGCGCGGTACAGGTCGCGCCGCTTGACGCTGTGGGTGGTCGTGCCGTCGGGCAGCACCCCTCCGATCGGCATGGCGGCGATGTGCTTGTTCGCGCTGGTGGCGAACGACAGCGTGGGGGTGGGGTGACCGATCCCGGTCACCACCTGGTGGGCGTCCACCCGTGAGAGCGCGGACAGTCCGTTCACCGCCACGGTCAGGTACGCGCCGATCTGCTCGGCCGCAGCCTGCGCGTGCGCCTCGCACACGACCGGCTCCAGGTCGGCCTTCTGCAACGCCATCGCGGTCACCGGACCGGCGATGCCACCTCCGATGACCAGTGCCCTCTTCGTCATGACGCCCTCCCGTTGCTGATCGCTCGCAGACTTCTGAGAGACTTCCCTCGACGCTCGACCAACTTGATAGTCGAGACATTTTTAGCTTGATAGTCGAGGTACTTGAATGTCAAGGGAATCACTGGATGAGCTGCGCGCCCGGCTCGGCGAGGAGTCGCAGGGGCACCAGGCAGCGGTCGACGCCGTGGACGCGGCCGCCGCTGCCCGCCTCGGCGTGAACAGGACCGATCTGCGATGTCTGGAGATCCTGATCGGACAGGAGAGCGTGGCCCCGAGCCGACTGGGCACCGCACTCGGCCTGACCACCGGCAGCGTCACCGCGATGCTCGACCGCCTGGAACGCCTCGGTTATCTGACCCGCACCCCGGACCCGGACGACCGTCGCAGGACGCAGGTCCGCATCACGCCGGAGGCGGCACGTCTGGCCTGGGAGATCTACGGCCCCATCGCCGAGGAGGGCGCCGCCGAGACCGCCGGCTATACGGCCACCGAACTCGCCACGATCCTGGACTACCTGAGCCGTGGCCGAGCCCTCCAGGAGCGCCACCGCGCCCGCATCAAGGCCCTGTCGCCGGCCCGCAGCCGCGACTGACCGACGCGACACGCCCACCCGCTCCGGCTTTTTGAACGCGTTCAAGTCTGGGCTAGGGTCATCTCAGCACAGCGAAGGGGAGAAGCCGGATGAAGATCGTGATCCCCGGAGGGACCGGGCAGGTGGGTACGATCCTGAACCGCGCGCTGACCGCGGCGGGGCATGAGGTCGTGATCCTGAGCAGGCGGCCCGCGCACCAGGGAGAACTCCTATGGGACGGAAAGACCCTGGGTCCGTGGGCCGAGGCAGTCGACGGCAGTGACGTCGTGGTGAACCTGGCCGGTCGCAGCGTCAGCTGCCGCTACACCGCCGACAACCTGCAGGCCATGATGGACTCGCGCGTGCACTCCGCGCGGGTCGTGGGCGAGGCGATCGCCGCAGCCGCCCGACCTCCCCGCGTCTGGCTGCAGATGAGCACGGCCACGATCTACGCCCACCGCTTCGACGCACCCAACGACGAGGAGACCGGTGTCCTCGGGGGAGCCGAACCCGGTGTCCCGGGCTACTGGGCCTACAGCGTCGACATCGCCAGAAACTGGGAGCGGGAACAGGAGGAGGCCGACACCCCGCACACCCGCAAGGTCGCCCTGCGCTCCGCCATGGTGATGAGCCCCGACCGAGGCGGCGTCTTCGACATCCTGCTGTGGCTGGCACGTCTCGGTCTCGGCGGGCCGGTCGCGGGCGGCGCACAGTACGTGTCCTGGATCCACGACCGTGACTTCGTCCGCGCGGTGGAGTTCCTGGTCGACCGGGACGATGTCGTCGGGCCGGTGAATCTCGCCGCGCCCGTCCCACTGCCGCAGCGCATGCTCATGCACGCGCTGCGGGCCGCGTGGGGTGTCCCGGTGGGCCTGCCCGCGACGAAGTGGATGGCCGAACTCGGTGCCTTCGTGCTGCGCTCGGACACCGAACTGCTGCTGAAGAGCCGGCGTGTCGTCCCGGGCCGCCTGCTGAAAGCGGGCTTCGCCTTCGACCACCCCCAGTGGCCGGAAGCCGCCGACGACCTCGTCCGCCGCGTGCGTGGGCGCGACCGCCGCGTCACCTCGTCACCGACACCAACCCCGCCTCGTACGCCATGATCACCAACTGGACGCGGTCCCTCGCGTTCAGCTTGGTCAGCAGGCGGGTCAGGTACGTCTTCGCCGTGGCCACGCTGATGCACAGCTCGGCGGCTATCTCCGTGTTGGACAGGCCCGTGCCGACCAGGGTCAGGACCTCTCGCTCGCGGTCCGTGATGCCCTTCAGATCGCGGCGGCCCCGGCCCGGTTCGGGGCGAGCCGTGAAGTCCTGGATCAGGCGGCGCGTCACGCTCGGTGCGATCAGCGCGTCTCCCGCGGCCACCACCCGTACCGCCCCGATGATGTCGTCCAGCCCCATGTCCTTCACCAGGAACCCGGACGCGCCCGCGCGAAGCGCCCCGTATACGTAATCGTCGTCGTCGAAGGTCGTGAGGACCACGATCCGCGTCTTCGTCGAGCCCGCTGTGATCCGGCGCGTCGCCTCTATGCCGTCCATCTCGGGCATGCGGATGTCCATCACCACCACGTCCGGGCCGAGTTCCTCGGTGAGCGCCACCGCCTCCACGCCCGTGCTCGCCTCCCCGACCACCTCCACGTCCTCGATGTCCGCCATCACCATGCGCAGCGCCGTGCGGATCAGCTGCTGGTCGTCGGCGAGGACCACGCGGACCGTCATCGGGCGGCCACCGGTACAGGAAGACGGGCCGCGACCCGGAAGCCACCCTCCGGGCGCGGTGCGGCGCTGAACTCGCCGTGCAGCAGCGCCACCCGCTCGCGCATGCCGGCCAGGCCGAAACCCGTGTCCGTCGACGTGCCGCGGCCCCGGCCGTCGTCCGTCACCTCCAGGACCAGCTCCTCCTCGCCGTAGTCCACGGTCACCCGGCACGCGTGCGTACCCGAGTGCCGTACGACATTGGTGACCGACTCCTGGATGATCCGGAACGCCGACAGGTCTACGTCCGGCGGGAGTTGACGGCGCTCGCCCGTCCTCCGCAGCTCGACGCGTACGCCCGCCGTCGTCGTCGCGGCGGCCAGCCGGTCCACGTCGTCCAGTCCAGCCGCGGGCTGCACCGCCGCCTCCGTGCCGTCCCCGCGCCCCGCGTCCGCCGCCCGCAGCGCCACCAGCATCCGCCGCAGCCCCGCCAAGGTCTCCCGGCCCGTCGTCTCCACCGCCCGCATCGCCTCGCGTGCCGCCTCCGGCTGGGTCTCCGCCACACGCGCCGCCGCGCCCGCCTGGAGGGCGATGATGCCGATGCTGTGGGCCACCGTGTCGTGCATCTCGCGAGCTATGCGCAGCCGTTCCGTCGTCACCGCCTGCGCCGCCGTCTGCGCGCTCAGCCGCGCGGCGTGTACGCGTGCCTCGTGCGCGGTGTTGCCGAGCAGCCAGGCGATCGCGGTGACCAGCGCCACCGCGAGCTCCGCCGATGTGCCGACCTCCCATCCGCACAGCACCCGCGTGGCCTCGTACACGACGAGCGTGCCGAGCGCCATCACCAGTGCGGTGACCGCGGTGCGGCGCTGACGGGTCGCCGCGATGAAGTACAGCGCCAGCATGGCCGCGAGGTACTGCGTCATCGGGATCCCGTCCGCCGACAGGTTGGTCGTCTCGATGATCGAGGCCAGGATCAGCAGGACCAACGCCCTGAGCGGTCTGCGGACCAGCAGGCAGCTGCCGTACAGCGCGAGGACCGTGGACAGCACAGTGAACGTCAGGCCGTCCCAACGGTAGAGCTGAACCCCGGGCCATACTTCGGGCTCCAGCTCACCCGGCAGTCTGACCCGTGTCAGCAGCGTGAAGAGCGTGCTCGCACACCAGACGAGCGCGATCCACGCACCCGGCGACACACGCTTGAGCAGGGGCAGAGGCGGAGTGATGGGCATGCCCGTGATCGTAGAGTCGGCTCGGGCGGCGGTCATCGTGCCGGGGATGTACGACCACGGTCGACACCGGCCCGCTGTGACTGTCAGCGGTGGGGCGATGTGCGGTACCCCCCGCCCACGCCACCGTGTTCCCCGTGATCGAAGTCAGCCAACTCACCAAGCGCTACGGCGACAAGACCGCCGTCCGCGAACTGTCCTTCACCGTCCGCCCCGGCCACGTCACCGGCTTCCTCGGGCCGAACGGCGCCGGAAAGACCACCACCCTGCGGATGCTGCTCGGCCTCGTCGAGCCGACCTCCGGCACCGCCACCGTCAGCGGGCACTCCTTCCGCCAGCATCCGCGCGGGCTGCATCACGTCGGTGCCCTCCTGGACGCCGGTGATGTGCACGGCGGACGGTCCGCGCGGGCACATCTGCACGCCCTGGCCCGCAGCAATCGGATACCGGCGCGCCGCGTCGACGAGGTCCTCACCGAGGTGGGGCTCGGCGGTGGGGCCGCCCCGGCCCCGCCCCGCGCGGGCCCACCTCTGATGTCCCTTTATGTGACCTGTCCGGGAACCTGCAGCAGCAGGCCAAGGGCGACCAGCGCAAGACCGAAGGCCTGCACCCGTAGGCCTTCCACCCGAAGGCTTCGAGC
>CBFHCJ010000145.1:0-11744 GCA_965654005.1 uncultured Streptomyces sp.
CCGCGCCCCTGGGCCCCCGGGGTCCCGCCCGGGGGGGGGGGGGCGGTGCCCGCCCCCCCCCCGCCGCACGACATGGAAGGGACCACATGCTGTCGATGCGTCTGCGCCTGTCCGACCTCCAGCAGCCCCAGTGGAGTCCGCAGGCGGGCCGCTGGGCCAACGGTGAGAGCTGGATCGAGGCGGCGAACGTGTCCGCGCTGGTCATGGAGTTCGACGACGACCGGGCGCCCCACATCCGAGTCAGGGTGAGGGAGTGCAAGCGCGGGGAAGCCGATTTCGCCCAACTCACGATGAAGCCAGGAGAAGCCCGCCTCACGGCTGGCGTGTTCGGTACTTCCCCGCTGTACCTCTCGGCGGAGGCCGATGTGCTGCACGCGTCGTGGGACCTGACCGAGTTACGGCCGTACCTACGGCCCGATCGCTTGGTGCCTCAGGCGGTGGCCCGCACACTGACCAGGCAGCATCGCTACACGTCCGAGACGCTGTTCGAGGGCGTCTACCGGCTCACCGAGCGAGCATCAGCGGTCTTCACGTCCTCGGGTCTGACCGTCCACTACCCCGAGCCCGCCGCGCACGTACTTGAGCCCCGCACGCTCCGGCCTGGCGTGGACCCGCTCACCGTCTTCGACACGCTGCTGACCGAGGTCGTACGAGAAGCCCCAACGGCGACCAGATGCGTGGGCGTCGAACTGTCCGGCGGTGCCGACTCCGGGAACGTCGCCTTGGCCGTAAGTGCCGCTCGCTTCCACGAGGCGCACAGCTTCGGCCTGCTCATGGGCGGAAGCCTCGGCGCGCTGCAACGCGAGCGGCGCTTGGCCCTGGTCGAGGGCTGCAACTTCCGCGATACGGCCGTCCCCGCCATGCAGCATCCGCCGTTCGCACCAAGTGGCGTACGGGCCCTCGGGAAGCCGCACGACCCCTCGGGAGCCTTCTACCAGGAGGCGTTCGATGTGATCCGCGAGCAGGCGGCGGCCCGCCGCTGCGAGGTCATGTTCACCGGAACTGGCGGAGACGAGGTCAACGCCCACCACTCCCGGACCGAGGCCGAACTGCCGACCCCGGAACCGATCCCGTGGCTGGGCGACAAGGCGAAGCGAGCACTCGCCGAGGTGAACGACAACCTGGCTCCGATCCCGGTGCTGCCTGTACCGGCCCTCATGGCGTTCGGGCTCCACAACCCCGGATTTCTCCGAGCCGGGGTCTGGCCCGTCAGCCCTCTCGCGCATCCCCGCATCGTGCGCTTCATGGAGCAGCTGCCGCATGAGCACAAGCGTGGGAAGGCGCTGTTCCGCGAGCGGATCAGACGGGCGGGACTGCCGGAGTGGGTGGCCGCGCCGACTGAGCCGGAGAACTTCCTGGGAGTCCTGGAAGCGGGGCTGCGCTCCTACGGCCTGCCCGTCCTCGACGACATGCTGAACGAGTCCGTACTGGTGGATCTCGGCTACGTTGACCCAAGGGCGCTCGCCCGTGCGCGCAAGGACGCCGACGCCGCGCCAGTCGTCCCCGATCTGTTGTGTGACGTGCTCGCCTTGGAAGTCGGACTGCGGAGCCTGATGTGACCAGACCTGACGTAGAAGCCGAAGGCATGGAAGCGACGAACCTGTTCTATCGGGACCCCGCGCTGTATGACGTGGTCCAGTCGGACAGCGCCACCAGCGCCGAGACTTGTCAGGGTCTGATCGAACGGCACCGGCCGAACGCGGCCACGCTGCTCGACTTCGGCTGCGGCACCGGCCGGGACTTGGAGATCCTGGCCAAGCGGTTCGAGTGCGGTGGGGTGGATCTCCAGCCGGGCATGGTCGACCACGCCCGCCGGACACGGCCGTGGCTCGACATCCGCACAGGAGACATGCGGACCATCCGGCTCGGCAAGCGTGTGGACGCCGTGACCTGTCTTGGCAATTCCCTGGCCTACGTTCACCACAACGACGAGATCGGCCAGGTCTTCGCCACCTTCGCGGCACACGCGCGGCCAGGCTCCGTACTCGTCCTCTGCTCCCCGGTGTCGCCCATCACCCGCACCGACCCGACCACGGCCGCCATCGAAACGCCGCACGGACCCGCGCGGGTCACCATCAGCTACACGTGGGACCTCCGGACCCAGATCAACACCATGCACCGGCACTGGGAGCTTCCCTCCGGCGACCAGGCCCGGGACGAGATCCGTAGACGAGTCCTGTTCCCGCGCGAACTGGAGCGTTACGCCTCGGGAGCCGGGTTCGAGATCGTGGACATGGCAGACGAATCACGGACCGCGCTCACCGGGCCGATCGCGCTCACTGTGGCTCGGTACACCTGCGGGTGACGCGGGGCTCAATGCCGCCGACCGGCGGGGCGAACCTGAGGGCGGCGGGTGGTTGCTGGAAACACACGTGGCGGGTGCTCGGTCGGCGCACCCGCCGTCGTGGCTGACTTTCGGTGGCTCAGGTCAGGACCCCTCTCCAACTCGACAACGTGAAGCCGGGGTTGCGGCGGCACCCGCATCCGAGCATGCCAACTGCCCCGGTACCATCGGCACCGGGGTCCTGATCAGGGCTTCCGCGACCGGACCACCCGGAATGCTGTCCAGGCTGAGGGGTGGTCCAATCTTTGGTTGTTGGTCTTGGTCTTGCGAGCAGCGTCGGTGAACCGGCGCCTCAGAGGCAGCTCAGGGCCTTACCCACCTCGTAGATGGTCGGCCGATCCTCGGGAGCGTGGCTGAGCATCGCGTCGATCAGCTCGCCGGGCGCCTTCACGGGTCGGCGCCTGCCGTCGGCCACGGCCTCTCGCTGGACAGGGCGCGGAGCGTCGTTCGGGTACTCGACAGCCCGCCAGCCGGTGGCGGAGATGAGCAGGGAAGCGCCAAGCGCGTAGATGTCGGCTTCCTGTGTCGGCTCGGCTTCTCCGGTCGCGAGCACGCTACGGGCGATCTCCGGCGCCTCGTAGTGGACGAGGCAGCCGCGGAACGGGAAGTCGTACCCCTCGGGGACGTGTCCGCCTCGGGCAAGTGCGAGGTCGATGAGGTGTGTCCGTTCCGGCCCGATGATGCACGCGCTCGACGACCGGCAGTTCATGGCCAACGTCCTTGCCTGCATGAGCTTGCAGGGCACGTACCAGGACAAGCCCGCAGACTCTCTGGCGCTCGTGACCGCCGCCCAGGACCAAGCCCGCTCAGCGCTCGACACCACCCCACGGGTCTTGTCCATGCTGTCCATGCGCGAAGCCTTCGCTCACGCCACACTCGGCAACCGGGATTCCACGCACCGGGCGATCGGAGAGGCGCACCGCCATTTCGAGCAGATCCGGGCGAGCGACCCGGACCCGTCATGGGTGACGTAATTCGACGAGACGAAGCTGATCGTGGACACGGGCCTTGCTCACGGCCGACTGGGCGAGGCTGCGACCGCCGAACCTTTGATCGCGGACGCTTTGCGGCGCGAGGCCCGCGGCAACCAGCGCGGCCGGGCGTTTCACTCGTTCTGGCTTGCTCGTACGCAGCTGGACCAGGGCAAGCTTGACCAGGCGTGCCACACCGCCACGCAAGCACTGGAGCCCGCGTCGGCGGTGGCCTCCGAGCGCGTGTCAGGCCATCTCAGGGAGTTCTACGACCAGTTGGTCCCGCACAGGCAGGAACCCGTAGCCCTGGCCTTCGAGGCGCGGCTACGGGAACTCTTCCCACCAGTCAGTGGATCGCTTCATCCATGAGCAGGTACAGCAGACCCACAAGCGAGCCGCTGCTCACGATCTCACGGCGGTCGATCATGCCCCGGACCTCTGAAAGGCGAATCCACTCGATCCGGTCGGACTCGTTCTTCTCCGTGGGCGGTCCGGCGTAGGTCGCGCCGTCCACGCGGAAGACGTGGTGCTGCGAGTCGGTGATGCCATTGGCCGGTTCGGCATAGATCAGGGGCTTGATGGGGCCGGGCCGCCAGCCCGTCTCTTCCAGGACTTCACGAGCCGCCGCCTCCTCCGGGGTCTCGCCTTCCTCGACCAGGCCCATGGGCAGCTCCCAGGCCCAAGAGTCGGTGATGAAGCGGTGCCGCCACATCATCAGGACCTCTTGGCGGTCATTGACCACGGCGGCCACGGCCAGATGCCGGAGGCGAACGACGTGGTACTCCCACCTGCGCCCGTCAGGCTGCTGGACGTCGACCAGACACAGATTCACCCACTTGTTGGTGTAAATCTGCCGCTCGCCATGGGTCTTCCACTGCATGAACGCCGCCCCTCTCACGCGATGGATCCAGCATCTCAGACCAAGCCAGGGCTGGGCACAGGATTAGCGTCGAGGTGACGAAATGCGTCGGAGCGGACACTGTGACCAGGAGCTGCGTCAGGAGCACCGCTTTAGGAGAGAGGTCGGGGCAGCCGTCCCGTGACCTGCGGCTTCCCTGGCCCAGGGAGCGGGTGCGGATGGGTCTGTGAGTCTCCCTCATTGACCGAGGCTGACCCCTGCGTCTGGCACGGTTCTGGCACGACCCCTTCGTCCCGAACTACTGGCCAGGAGGTCATTGCGGTCCAGGGTGCTGGTCATGGGTTGTCGGGGGGCATTGGTAGTTCGCCGCGGTCGAGGTGGTTGCTGTACTCCGCTGCTGTACAGCAAGACCGCCGCTCGCCTGTGACGGCGGCCATGACAACGAAATGGCCGTTGACACGCCTGCGAAGATGGTCCTCAGCCGCAACTGGCACGGCAGTTGGGGTATGCAGTGAGCAGCGTGAGCGTATGATCGCGCGGTGATCGTAGGAGTGATCGTCTTCGCAGTGGTGGGTATTGGCTCAGCTGCGGCCCAGATCATCAAGCGACGGTGGCTCCAAGCCTCTGGAGCGTTGTTGGTGACGGTCGGCGTGGAGATGGGCTACGCCGCGATGGCCTTCCACCAGTCTTGGCTTGCCATCGCTGCCACCGTTGTCGTTGTGCTGGCAGCTGTCCTTGCATGGCGAGCCAAGCAGCACGAGGTGCGGAGGGCGGAGGGACGGCAGCCGGGCTGATCCTTGCTTTGTTCAGCGTCGTTGATGTCAACCGGACGGTCTGTGCAGTTCTGCCGTCCCCCGGCTTGCCTGTGCCAATCCCCGCCTGAACGCCCTTCTACGGCCCAGAGACGGCCTCAGGGTTGCGGCTGTACGTTTACGGCGTGATCGGTATCGCCATCTTCGGTGTCGGCATGCTTGGCCTCGCCGTGGGCAGTAAGGGGCAGCGAGGCTGGGGGCGTTGGACCCGCTGGCAGAGGATCATCTGCATGGTGTCGCTCGCCCTCGTCCTCGTGGGCCTGGCCCTTGCTGACGCGAGCAGCCGCCAGAATTGAACCTGTGGCCTCATCCTTATCAGGTCGGTCATCCCGGATTCTCGCCACTGGACCTCGGCCGTCCTGTGGCGTAGGAGTGGTCGCTGAGATCCGCCCCGATTTGCCTTCGTCCGCTGCTGTTGGTGTCAGCCACTGGTGTCAGACATCGGAGGGCCGCTTGACGCGCACCTAGATAGGGAGTAACGGCCGCTCAGTCGCCGTCGCTGGCACGTCGAGCCTTCGTGAACGCTCCGCCCTGGATCTGAAGCACGGCACCAAGCACGACGATCACCAGAGCCACGGCGGAAACAACCAGCGCCACCCCGGAAGGGAATCCGAGTAGTTTGGTTCCTCCGTCCAAGACGAAGCCACCACCCATCGCTATCCGACCCCAACCAGCCTGAGCTGATCGCGTAGCCACCACAGGTCCCCGGCCGTTCAAGGCCAACACGCCCAGGACTACGACAATGCAGCCGGAACCGAACATGATCCATGCAGGCATGGCACCCCTCCGAGGGAAGGCTACTGCACGGGCGGAATGGCCGCCTAGCGGTTCTCCCGCCCTTCCCGCTTGGTCTCAGTGGCGCATGAGCATCATCACCGAGACCGGCAGGGCGACTGCTCCAGCGACCCTGACGGCAACGACAGCAAACAGACGCACATGATCGCCAATCCCAGCGATCGGATGTCGACCGCGTCCAACCTCCCCACGGCGCGTTACCCGATCCTACGGATCAGAAGGTTGAAGGCTCGAACGCTGCCAATCGCGCGGTGATTCTGAGACCGGCGGCGCCCCCTGGAAGGCGTACGCGGGCCCACTGCTGTTCCGTTGCCTTGGATCGATGGCCGGATTACCGGCTCGCAGGCAGCCCGCACGGCGTGGTGATGGCTTGGTCGGTGATCACGGTTCCCCACCCAAGGTAGACCTCCCGTTCGCTCCGTGACGACGTCGGTGGTCTTCCTCAGTGGGTCTGTGTAACCACACTGACCAGGTAAACCACTCCACAGCTCGGACCCCATCACACCTCGTCGTCCGCGAGCTCCGCCACCCCCGTGACCCTGTGCAACGGATACGTACGGACCTCGTCCGCCGTGTGGTCGTATGCCGTGACGAAGCCGCCCTCCACCCGGGTGGGGGCGATGACGCGTTGCGAGGCGGTGCCCTCGGCGTTGACGTAGCCGATCCAGAGGGACCCGCCGGTCAGGACGGCGGCCTGCATGGTGGCGAGGGTCTCGGCGGAGGTGGTGCGCGGCAGGTCGCCGTCGGTGGCGGGGGCCGCGGTGGGCTTCTTGGGCGTGGTGGAGGCCAGGTCGCCGGCCCGGATCGCGCGCAGGGCAGCTGTGAGGAGTGTGGCGTCGGGGGTCGGGGGCCCCTCCGGGACCGGCTCAGGTGCGGTGCGTGGCGGGGTGCGGTGGGCGTGGGCGCGGGTGATGAGGACGTCGCCCTCCGCGGACTCCGCGGCCGGGGCGAGGCCCATCGCCCGCAGGCCCTCAAGGAGCGTCGCCGGGTCGGACTGGGCGGCCAGGACCGTCGGGGCCAGGCGGCGCAGACGGAGGCCCGCCGAGCGCTTGTCGGCGAGGATCTCGTTCAGCAGGGCGTCGTCGTCGCAGCGCACATAGGCCGAGGCCGCCCCGACCCGCAGATGGCCGTGTTTCCGTGCCACGTCGTCGATCAGGTACGCCAGCGGCTGGGGGACCGGGGTGCGGGAGTGCGCGGCGAGGAACGCGTGCAGGTCGGACGCCGTACGGCCCGCGTCCAGGGCGCGGCGTACGGAGGCGGGCGTGAAGCGGTAGACCGTCGCGCCGCCCTTCGACTCGACGTCCGCGAGCACGTCGAGCATGTCGGCCAGCGGCCGCTCCAGCGGGCCGGGGGCCACCGCCGTCAGGTCCGCCTGAAGCAGGACCTGGTCCAGCGGCTCGGGGAGCAGCGGGGCGAGCAGACGCGAGGCCCGGGAGGCGGCCGCCGCGCGTTCGGGGGCGGTGAGGGGTTCGTGGGGAGTGGGGCGGTGGTGGTGCCGGTGGACGGGGAGTTTGTCGCCGGGACCGGACGGTTGGGCGGGAGCGGACGGTTGGGCGGGAGCGGATGTCTGGGCGGTCGGGGTGTGGTCCAAGGGTTCGCCGAGCAGGGCGCGGCCTTGCGCGGACAGGGCGCCTCGGCCCGTGACGCCCAGCAGCTCCGCCTCGGACAGCGTCCACCGGGCGAGCCGGGTGCGCAGGTCGTCGGCCGTCGGCTGGGCGCCGCGCAGGGCGCGTTCCCAGCGCAGTCGGGCCAGCACCGAGTCGGGGGTGGCGGAGGCGCCCTCGGGGAGGGCGGCGAGGAGCGTCAGCACACGGTGGCGGACCTCCGGCGCGGACGAGCGGTCCAGACCGGGGCCGAGGGCGGAGAGCGTACGGTCTTTGAGGTCCCGGCCGCCGACGAGGCCCGCGGTGCGGGTCGCGGTCAGCCAGGTCGTGGCCAGTCGGCTCCACCGCTGGGCGGCGGGCAGTTCCCTCCACTCGTCGTACGCCGGGGTCGCCGCGTACCGCTCGTCGGCCTCGCCGTCCGACGCCAGCAGGCCGGCCGCGTAGGCGAGCTCGACCCAGAAGGCCGCCACGGGCTCGGACACGTCGAGCGTCACGGCGGTCCGCTTGAGATCCCGCACGCTGAGCCCGCCGGCCCGCAGCACCGCCGGCCCGCCCTCGTCCCAGTCCTTCAGCAGCTCCTCGACGGTCGCGAGCGCGGTGTACGCCTGACCGGCCGCCGTCGCGTCCACGACCTGCGGGCGGTGCGTGGCGGCGGCCTCCACGGCGGGCGGGAGCGGCTCGGGACGCCGGTGCGCGCGGCCGGAGCGCAGATACAGGGCCACCTCGCGGGGGAGTACGACGGTGCCGGGCGCCGTGGGGAGCAGCAGCCCCCGGTCGAGGAGCCACCGCAGCCGCGGCGCGGGGTCCGCGGTGACCTGCCCGTACGGGGGACCCCAGACCAGCCGGTTCAGGACGTCGAGGGACTCGGCGGGGGCGCGGGCCAGCAGCGCGGCCATGCGGACGCGATCGGTGAAGAGGGAGGTCAGCGACTGGACGGCGGACACGGCGTCGTGGGTGGTCGGCAGCCCGGTGGCGGTCAGGATCTCCTGGACGCGCCCGGGGGAGATACCGGCCGCCGCCTCGGCCACGGTGGGGCCGAGACCGGTGGGCGAGGGGTGCTGCGGGGACGGGGTGAGCAGCTCCCGGGCCGTGCGGACGAGACGGAGACGGTCGTCGGGGCCCCAGGCCAGGGCCTGTTCGCGGAGGGTGGCGAGGGCGCGGGGGAGCGCCTCGGCGACCACGGGATCGGCCTCCGCGCCGCCGTCCCCGGCCATCAGAGCGAGGAGTTCGTCGTACGAGGCCGGGTCCCCGGCCACGGCCAGGGCCTCTGCGGTCTGCAGCGCGAACCGGTCCAGCCGCTCCAGCGCACGGACGACGCTCGCGCGGGTGGCGGCCCGGGTGGCGAGCTGGGTGAGGTCGGTCGGGACGGGGGCGATGAGGTCCGGGCGGGCGCGGAGGAGGGCGGACAGCGCGGCGTCGTCCCGTGCGCGCAGCGCCTCGGCCAGCGACCGTGGGGCGGCGGTGCCGGCTTCGTTGTGTGAGCGCTCCTCGGGGGTCATCCGCTCAACCGTAGCGGGTGAGGTGCCGGTGGTGCCGTGGACGGCACTGTTCGGCCCGGTCCTGGCAGTGTCAGCCCGTCCGGCGCTTGAGGGCGAGGCCGTCAAGGCCGATACGGGGGTCTGGGGGCAGAGCCACCGGCAACGGCCCGCCCGGGTACGGTACATACGAAACCGGCCCACCCCGGAGGGGCTACGTGGGGATCGAGAGCGACCAGCTGGTCTTCGACTATCTGAGCCGGGTCGGAGACCTGGCCCAACAGCGGCAGCTGCCGTCCGGCGCGCGCATGCGGCTCGTGTCCGAGCTGCGGGGCGAGATCGACCGGCGCCGGGCGAAGTCCCCGGTCGACACTCCCGCCGCCGTCCGGCGTCTCCTCGCCCGTCTCGGCAGCCCCGACGAGGTCGTGGCCGCCGCGTCCGCCGACGCCTCCGGCGGTGCCCCCGACAGCGGTCCCATCGCCGTCCCCGTCCAGCGCGTCAGCGACTCCGACGACCGCCCCAAGGGGCTGCGCCGCGTCGTACCCCGCCCCCGCCCCGCCGCTTCCGGCCCCGCCGACACCCCCCGGAACGCCGCTTCCCCGCCCCACCTGGCCAGTGCGGACGAACTCGGCGACAGCGCCACCCAGCCGGACTGGTGGCGCGTCGAGAGCGGGCCCGGCGGCGCGTTCGGGCTCGGGGACGCCGTCCCCGGGTTCGTCGGCGGCGTCGAGATCCCCGACCTGCTGAAGCCTCCGCCGCGCGACACGCAGAAGCCGGAGGCCGACCGCGAGAAACCCGACCCGAGCCCCGAACCGGAACCGGCCGCGGAGACCGCCCCCGCCGCCGCGGAGACCGCCGCCCCGCGCCGCCGCGCGCCCCGCCTCACCGGCCGCCAGAACCCCTTGTTGCTCCTGGCCGCCGGGCTCCTCGTCGCCGGTGCCGTGCTCGGCAACTGGCTCGCCCTCGGTCTCGGCTGGCTCATCGCGTGGGCGTCCCGTCGGCTGAGCCCCGCCGAGTCCAAGTGGGCGGTCATGGGCATGCCGGGCCTGGCGGCGGCCGCCGGCGTCGTCTGGCTCTGGGGCCGGACGAACGGCCGCTGGGGCGATCCGATCGCCCAGGGCCATATGAACGACGCGGTCGCCCAGACCTGGCCGTGGGTGGTGAGGGGAGCCGCCGTGGCCTCGGCCCTGTACCTGGTGTGGCGCTCCCGACGCCCACGGTGACCCGCGCCGGACCCCGCTGGGACAATGGCCCATATGATCTCTCGCGCGTTCACCGTCGGCTTCGACCTCGACATGACGCTGATCGACTCCAGGCCCGGTATCCGCGCCTGCTACCAGGCGCTTTCCGCGCGGACCGGGACGCACATCGACGCCGATCTGGCGATCAGCCGGCTCGGGCCGCCGCTGGTCGACGAACTGGTCAACTGGTTTCCGGCGGAGCGGATCGACGCCATGGCCGCTCTGTACCGTGAGATGTACCCCACCATCGCGATCGCCGCGACGCCCGCCATGCCCGGCGCCCGCGAGGCGATCTCGGCCGTACGGGCGGCCGGTGGACGCGCGATCGTCGTCACCGCGAAGTACGAGCCGAACGCCAAGCTGCACCTGGAACACCTCGGCATCGAGCCCGACGAGGTGATCGGCGACCTGTGGGCCGAGCGCAAGGCGGAGGCGCTGCTCGAACACGGCGCGACCGTCTACGTCGGCGACCACACCGGTGACGTCCGCGGTGCCCGTACGGCCGACGCGTACTCCGTCGCCGTCGCCACCGGCCCCTGCGCCGCCGACGAGTTGCAGGCGGCGGGCGCGGACGTCGTCCTCGGCGACCTCACCGAGTTCCCCGACTGGCTGACGGCGTACGAACCCCGCTGAGAGCCCGGCCGGAACCGGAACCGGACCCCGAACCGGAACCGGAACCGGGACCGAACAGGACTGGAAGAGGGACCTGAACACGACCGGAACAGGACTGGAAGAGGGACCGGAACAGGGACCGGCTAGGACCGGACCCCCCGCGCCCGCCTGCGGCCCTCCGCGATCGACCGGATCAGCCCGGCCCCGGCCATCAGGAAGCCCACCCCCATGAGCATGCACAGACCGTACATATACGTCGGGAACGGCTTCGTCCCGAGCAGCAGTGGGGCCACCGTGACCAAAGTGGCCACGGCCCCGACGAAGAACACGATGGCACCGGCACGGATCAGCCGGTCGCCGGCCGCGGCGGAATTCGCTTGGGTTTTGTCACGCACCGGACCAGGGTAGTTCCCACCGCGAGGAACCACTCGGCGACGTCTTGTCAGCGGCCCCCGGACCATTAGCCTTGGTACCGGCGGGTCCATGAGACCCGCTGCAGTGCTCTCCAGAGCGGTTTCCCGCAACACTTCGCAGACGCAGTTTCCGACGAGTACGAGCCATCCGGCTCCGACACACCGAGGACGAGGTTCAGGCTGATGCCGACGGGCAAGGTCAAGTGGTTCAACACCGAGAAGGGCTTCGGCTTTCTCTCCCGCGACGACGGCGGCGACGTCTTCGTCCACTCCTCGGTTCTCCCCGCCGGAGTCGATTCCCTGAAGCCCGGACAGCGCGTGGAGTTCGGAGTCGTCGCCGGTCAGCGCGGCGACCAGGCGCTGTCCGTCACCCTTTTGGAGCCGGCCCCCTCGGTCGCCGCCGCGCAGCGCAAGAAACCGGACGAACTGGCGTCCATCGTCCAGGACCTGACGACCGTCCTGGAGAACATCACGCCGAGTCTGGAGAAGGGCCGCTACCCCGACAAGGCCGCCGGCAAGAAGATCGCGGGTCTGCTGCGCGCGGTCGCCGACCAGTTGGACGTCTGACCCGGATCAGGGAAAGGCGAGCGCGTCCGGGCCGAGGGGCGGTACGAGCCC
>CBFHCJ010000146.1:0-11677 GCA_965654005.1 uncultured Streptomyces sp.
CGTCCGAGCGGGCGACGTTTGCCATGACGGAGACGTGGACTTCCGGGTGCAGCGGCTGCCGGACGTACTCACCCTGCCGCTCGCGGCCCTGGCCCTGGTCCTGCTCGCCGGCGCCGCGGCCCTGCCCGACCACGCGGGCAGGTGGCTCACCGCGCTGCTCGGCGCGCTCGTGCTCGGCGGCGCGTACTTCCTCCTCTTCCTCGTCAACCCGAACGGCATGGGCTTCGGCGACGTCAAACTCGCGGTGGGGCTCGGGGCGCTGCTCGGCTGGTACGGCTGGGCGACCGTGGTCCTCGGGACCTTCGCCGGGTTCCTCTTCGGCGGGCTGTACGGGCTGGGGCTCGTCCTCGCGCGGCGCGCCGGGCGTCGGACCTCGATCCCCTTCGGTCCGTTCCTCATCGCGGGTGCCTTCGTCGGGCTCCTGATCGGCGCGTACGCGGCCTGACGCGGGCGGGTAAAACCCCTGGCGTAGGCTGGTTCGGTCCGTCCACGACCTTTGCGTCCGTCCACGACCTTTGCGTTCGTCCACAACCCTTACGAAAGGGACGCCCGGTGACCGAGAAGGCCGACCTCACGTCTATTGATGTCACAGCCGTCCTCGACCGTGCCGCCGCCGGTGGGCGGATCACCCCCGAAGAAGCGCTCGTCCTCTACCGCGATGCCCCGCTGCACGCGCTGGGCGCCGCCGCCGACGCCGTACGCCGCCGCAAGTACGCGGGCACCGAGCACATCGCGACGTACATCATCGAGCGCAACATCAACTACACGAACGTGTGCGTGACGGCGTGCAAGTTCTGTGCCTTCTACGCGGCCCCGAAGGACACCGCCAAGGGCTGGACCCGGGACCTGGACGACATCCTGCGGCGGTGCGCCGAGACCGTCGAACTCGGCGGCACCCAGATCATGTTCCAGGGCGGCCACCACCCGGACTATGGCGTGGAGTACTACGAAAAGCACTTCCGCGCCATCAAGGACGCCTTCCCGCGGCTCGTCATCCACAGTCTGGGGGCGAGCGAGGTCGAGCACATGGCCCGGATCTCGGGCGTGACGGTGGAGGAGGCCATCAGCCGCATCCACGCCGCCGGGCTCGACTCCTTCGCCGGGGCCGGCGCCGAACTGCTCCCCGAGCGGCCGCGCAAGGCCATCGCCCCGCTCAAGGAGTCCGGAGAGCGCTGGCTGGAGATCATGGAGACCGCGCACAGGCTGGGCGTCGAGTCGACGTCGACCATGCTGATGGGCACGGGCGAGACCAACGCCGAGCGCATCGAGCACCTGCGGATGATCCGTGACGTACAGGACCGCACGGGCGGCTTCCGGGCGTTCATCCCGTACACCTACCAGCCCGAGAACAACCACCTGAAGGGCCGCACCCAGGCCACGATCTTCGAGTACCTGCGGATGATCGCGATCGCCCGCCTCTTCCTCGACAACGTCCGGCACATCCAGGGCTCGTGGCTGACCACCGGCAAGGAGGTCGGCCAGCTGTCCCTGCACTACGGCGCGGACGACCTCGGTTCGATCATGCTAGAGGAGAACGTGGTCTCGTCCGCCGGTGCCAAGCACCGCTCCAACCGGCTCGAGATCATCGACCTGATCCGCAGGGCGGGGCGTGTCCCGGCCCAGCGGTCCACGACGTACGAGCACCTCGTCGTCCACGACGACCCGGCGAACGACCCCGTCGACGAGCGGGTCATGTCCCACATCTCGTCGACGGCGATCGAGGGCGGAACCGCGCATCCCGAACTGAAGCTGCTCACCTCCAACTGACCCGCCCATGCTGACGATTCACGCCGCCGACCTGTTGATCACGGGGGACGGGCGCCGGCCTCCCCTGCCGGGCGGCGCGGTGCTCGTCGACGGCCGGGAGTGCGCGGGCATCGGCCCGTACGAGGAACTGGCGGCCGGCTTTCCGAGTGCCCGCGTCCGGCGCTGGCCCGGGCTCCTCACACCGGGGCTGGTCAACCCCTATGGGCCCGAACTGCTGGAGCAGGCCTACCATCCGGACCCGCGCGAGGCCGACGAGCTGGGCACCGAGCCGCGCATGGGCGAGGCCCTCGCGGGGCTCGCGATGACCGATGCCCGCTGGGGCGCGAGCGCGCGGCGCGGTGTGCAGCGGATGCTGGCGCACGGGACCGTCGCCGTGGCGGGAACCCTGCGGCGGCCCGTGGTGGAGGACGCCGTGTACCGGGCCGGGTTGACGGTCGAGGAGCGGTTCGGGGATCCCCTGGGCCCGCCGAGCCTCGATCCGCTGGCCGGGCGCGGCCTGGCGGAGGCGATCCTGCTGCCGCTCCCGCCTCAGGGCGTGGAAGGCTGGAACGCGACGTTCGCCGTGTTCGACGTCCCGGACGAGGCCGCGCTCGCCGAACGCGGAGCCGGGACCTGCGTGGCGACGGTCGTCGCGGGACGGCTGGTGCACCGCCGACGCTGACGGCTCAGCCCGCGAACGCCTGCGCGAAAGCCCCCGCACTCTGCCGACCGGCGGCACGGGCCGGGCGGCACCGGGCTCGCGGGTGGCGCCGGGCGCCTGAGTCCCGCCCGGCCCGTACTGCCACAATGGGGGCCGTGACCCGCGCATCCCTGGAGAAGCAGCCGCACGAAGTCGCCTCGATGTTCGACGACGTGGCGGAACGGTACGACCTGACGAACGACGTGCTGTCGCTCGGGCAGACGCGGCTGTGGCGCAAGGAGGTCGCGAAGGCGGTCGACGCGCGCCCCGCCCAGAAGGTCCTTGACCTCGCGGCGGGTACGGCGACCTCGTCGCTGCCCTTCACGCGCACGGGCGCGTACGTCGTCCCCTGTGACTTCTCGCTCGGGATGCTCCAGGTCGGCAAGAAGCGGCACCCCTGGCTGCCGCTCACGGCGGGCGACGCTACGAAGCTGCCCTTCAAGGACGACACCTTCGACGCGGTGACCATCTCCTTCGGGCTGCGGAACGTGCAGGACACGGACACGGCGCTGCGCGAGCTGTACCGGGTGACCAAGCCGGGCGGACGGGTCGTGATCTGCGAGTTCTCGCATCCGACATGGGCGCCTTTCCGCACGGTCTACACCGAGTACCTGATGCGCGCGCTGCCGCCGGTGGCCCGCGCGGTGTCGTCCAACCCGGAGGCGTACGTCTACCTCGCCGAGTCCATCCGTGCCTGGCCCGACCAGCCGGCCCTCGCCGAGCGGCTTCGCAAGGCGGGCTGGTCGAAGGTGGCGTGGCGGAACCTCACGGGCGGGATCGTGGCGCTGCACCGCGGGTTCAAGACGGACTGACGGTCCTCCCGGCGCGGGCGGGTCGTCAGCCCGCGACCGGCCCGACTCGTCCGCACGACGGGGGGATTGACGGGAACCGGTCAATGAAATACTGCGTCAGTTGATGACGTCTCATCACTGCACGAGTTTTCGAATGACGGAGCGTTCCCATGGCGTCGTACTGTTCGCGCTGCGCAGCCCAGGTCCCTGATGAGGCCCGTTACTGCATGCGGTGCGGGCGGGAACGGGTTCCGGGGAACGGGCCGGACCAGGGTGCTCCGGGCGCGGGGGAACAAGGGGTACCGGGTGCCCCGGAGCCGACGGGCGAGCCGCCGAGACCGTCGGCCCCGCCACCGCAGCCGATGGCTGCTCCGCCGCGGCCCGCGATCGTGCCCCCGGGGACCTCGGCAGCCCCGCACCAGCCCTCCGCCGCGCCCGCCGCGCCTCCTGTCTTTCCGCCCTTGGGCCCGCCGCCCCCGTCGTATGCCCCTGCCCCCGTACACCCTTCTCCCCTCGGCGCCTTCTTCGGGCGGGCCTTCCGCGGGGACTGGGGGGCTGCGGCCCGGGCCGCAGTCTGGCCCGTCGGACTGGTGCTGCTCGCCGCGCTGGCGCTGGCGATCCCCTCGTACGGGCAGGGCGACGTGGTGGTCGTCGGGTTCGGGGACCGGCTGCAGATCGCGCTCGCCGTGCTGCTGCAGGCGCTCGGCGGCGGACTGGAGGTGAAGGCCGCGTCCGGATCCGTGCTCGGCGACGCGTCCGGTGGCCTCCTCTCCGGCATCGAGGGCGGCGGCTCACTGTCGCTGATCCCGCTGACCGTGACCGCCCTGTGGATCGCCGCGCTCACCATCGGGGTGCGCATCCTGCGCACCCGTCTCGCCGTTCGTGGCCACCGCGGCGCCACCGCGGGGCTCGAAGCCGCCGTACGGGTCGCTCTGCTCCTGGCCGCCGCCACCCTCGTCCTCGGCCTCTGTGCGCGTCCGACGCTCGCGGACGTCGTGGAGATCTCCACCTCGCCCTGGCTCGCCGGGCTCGGCGCCCTGCTGCTCGGGCTCGCCGTCGCGGGCGGCCTCCTGCACCGCGACGACCTCGCACAGCGGCTGGCGGTCCGGCCGGGCGCGCGGACGGTTCTGCGGGCGACCGGCACCGCGCTGCGCGCCTTCGCGGTCGTGCTCATCCTGTGCTCCGTCGTCGCGTTCGGCGTCTGCCTCGCGCCGTTGGACGACGGCTCGGGCGGCTCCGACGGGTCCCCGCTCCTCCTCACGCTGCTCCTGCTGCCCAACCTGGCGGTCCTGGCGCTCGGCATGTCCTGGGGTGCCTCCCTCGACGTGGAGGCGGGCGGGAGTTCGCCGTACGGCGGGGGGTACCGGCACCAGAGCTTCGGCCTGCCCGAACTCGGGCACCAGATCAACGCCGGGGCGGTGGTGGGGGCGCTGGCCCTCGGGCTGGTGTGTGCCCTCACGCTGGGCCTGATCGCCGCGCGCCGCTCGGCGGACCGGCGCGAGCGGCTGCTGGCCGCCGGCATCTTCGTCGCCCTGTTCCTGCTGCTGGCCTGGATCGGCAGCTTCGGTTGGCAGCTGTCCGCGAGCTCGTCGTCGGGGTACGACTCCGGCTACGGCTTCGGTTCCGGCTATGACTCGGGAGGTATCTTCGGCGGCACGGTCGAGGCGGGTGTGAGTCTGCCGGAGGGGCTGCTCTTCGGCGCGCTGTGGGTCTTGGGGGCGGCGTTCGTGGCTCCGTACCTGGTGCGGATGTCAGGCGGACGTACCAGGGCCGTCGTCCCACCGATCCCGCCGATCCCGCCGATGCCGAGTGCTCCGGCGGTGTACGACCCCGGGACGCCGACGAGTGCCAGTGCGCCGACGGCTCCTGGAACATCGACGGCTCCTGGAACATCGGCGGCTCCTGGGGTATCGATGGCTCCTGGCGCTTTGCCGGTTGCCGACGCGGCGCCGGTACCTGGCATGGCGCCGGTTCCTGGCACGGCGCTTGTTCCTGGAGCGCCTGCCGGGCCGCCCGCGGCCGATGCGCCCCGTACGCCTTCGGTGCCGGGCACCGCGCCCGCCGTGCCCCCGCCCCCAGTCCAGCCTCCGGCGGCCCCTCCCGAGCCGCCCGCGCCGACAGGGTCACCGACGCCGACCGTGACGACAGCGCCGCCGACGCCGACCGTGTCGTACCACCACGCCCCGGCCTTCGCGAGCGGCGCTCCTGCGCCCGGCGTCCCCGTACCGAAGCGTCGTAGTCGCGTCCTCGTCTGGGTCCTCACGCTCGTCGGCGCGTGCGTGATCGGCGGGGGTGCGACGGCCGGCCTGCTGTTCTGGCATAGCCACCACTAGGCGAGTCGCCCCTGGGCAGCACTGGCAGCACTGGGGAGCCCTCCAGCAGGATCATCAGGGCGGCATGGCTCCCCGGCCGGGGCTCACCTGAGCACCTCGAACGCGTTGCCCGGCTCGTCGAGTTCGCGGCGCAGCCCGCCCGGTGGCGGGATGGGCAGCCGCGGCTCGCGGATCCCGGCGCCTCCGCCGCCCTCGCCCTCGCTGAGGTCGAACCACACGGTGACCACGGCACCACGAGGCACCTCGGCCCCGGGCAGGGGATATTGGCGTACGACGTAGTCGACGACGGTGCGATGGAAGTCCGGCCGGTCGGGCGCTGCAAGCCGCACGCCCCGTTTCTCCGCGGCCTCGCGTGCGTCCACAGCCATCAATCCGACCAGCCGCGGCACGCGCACTTCGGGTGTTTTGGGTGTTATATGCACAGATGTCACCCCCAGCGGTACTGGAAGGGTAACCGGCAGGGGGCGCAACCCGGAAGCGTCGTGTTTCTTTCTGTAGCAGTCGGCTACCCAGGGTCACAGATCGAGCCGGTAGCAGTGCGCGGGCTCGCCCAGAGTGGGGTGCGTGAACACCTCGGCCAGATCCATGCCGAGACGTCGGGTCACCGCGATCGACCGCTCGTTGCCGGGCCTGACCATGGCCACCACCCTGGGCACGCCCGACACCCGCAGCCGCTCCAGCGTGGTGAGCGCGGCAGCGGTGACGTACCCCTTGCCCCAGTGCGCCCGCCCGAGCCGCCAGCCGATCTCGATCTCGCCCTTCGGTCCCCACTCGCCCGGCCACGGCTGCGCGCCCGTGAAGCCGATGACCTCGCCCGAGTCGTCGAGCATGCTCCACAGACAGAAGCCGTACTCGGCGTCGTGCCTGCGCTGGCGGGCCGTGAGCTCCTCGTAGACGGACAGCTCGGCGGCCCGGCCGCCGTGGAACTCCATCACCTCGGGGTTCGCGAAGGCCCGGTGCCAGGCGAAGGCGTCCTCATCGGTGGGAACGCGCAGCCGTACGTCGGGGAGAGCTCGGTTCACGGGGGCAGCCCTTCAGCCGGGAGATCGGTACCGCTGAATAGACTGCCCATGTCCAGTGCCCGTCAGTACGCGGTTTTCGCCGTTGTTTTCCTCGCTGTTGCCGGTGTGGTGTCGCTGGAGCCGTTGTTGTCATCGTTGTTGCCGTCGTCGAGTCTTGGGGAGAACCCGCTGTGACCGAGCCCCAGCCCCTTACCGAACACACCGCCGATGTGATCGTCGTCGGGGCCGGGCCATCCGGTTCCACCACCGCGTACTACCTGGCGAAGGCCGGTCTCGACGTTCTGCTCCTTGAGAAGACCGCCTTTCCGCGCGAGAAGGTGTGCGGTGACGGGCTCACGCCCCGCGCCACCAAGCAGCTCGTCGCGATGGGCATCGACATCTCGGAGGAGGCCGGCTGGCTGCGCAACAAGGGTCTGCGCATCATCGGCGGCGGGGTGCGTCTCCAGCTGGACTGGCCGGATCTGGCCTCGTATCCGAACTATGGACTGGTCCGCAAGCGCGACGATTTCGACGAGCAGCTCGCCCGGCAGGCGCAGAAGGCGGGCGCGCGCCTGTACGAGCGCTGCAACGTGGGCGCGCCGATCGTCGACGACCGCACCGGCCGCATCACCGGCGTACACGCGAAGCTGGGCGACGAGAAGCGCGAGGTCACCTTTCACGCGCCGTTGGTGGTGGCCGCGGACGGCAACTCCACGCGCCTGTCGCTGGCGATGGGCCTGCACCGCCGCGAGGACCGCCCGATGGGCGTCGCGGTGCGTACGTACTTCACGTCCCCGCGCCACGATGACGACTACCTGGAGTCCTGGCTGGAGCTGTGGGACCGGCGCGGCGGCCAGGAGCGGCTGCTGCCCGGCTACGGCTGGATCTTCGGCATGGGTGACGGCACGAGCAACGTCGGCCTGGGCGTCCTCAACACCTCGGCCTCCTTCAAGGAACTGGACTGGCGCGAGGTACTGAAGGCCTGGTGCGCCTCGATGCCGGAGGACTGGGGCTACACCCCCGAGAACATGACCGGCCCGATCCGCGGCGCCGCCCTGCCCATGGCCTTCAACCGCCAGCCGCACTACACCAAGGGCCTGCTGCTCGTCGGCGACGCGGGCGGCCTGGTCAACCCCTTCAACGGCGAGGGCATCGCGTACGCCATGGAGTCGGGCCGGATCGCGGCGGACGTCATCGTCCAGGCCCTGGCCCGCACGACCCCCGGCCAGCGCGAACTCGCCCTGCACAACTACCCGAAGATCCTCAAGGACACCTACGGCGGCTACTACACGCTGGGTCGCGCCTTCGTGAAGCTGATCGGCAACCCGAAGGTGATGAAGATCGCGGCGCAGCGCGGCCTCACGCACCCGCTGCTGATGAAGTTCACGCTGAAGCTCCTGGCCAACCTGACGGACCCGACGGGCGGCGACGCGATGGACCGGCTGATCAACGGTCTGTCGAAGGTGGCTCCGACTTCATGATGATTCAACCGCGTTGGCTCGCAGTGGGGTGGTGAGCTGCGCGGCCTCGGCGAGCTCGGCCGGGTCCTGCTCCCCGGTGGCGCCGGAGGGGTCGAGCACGCTGCGCAGTGCGGCGAGCAGCTCGTCGCACTCGGGCCGCGGCCTGCTACCGACTCGGCCTGCCGAACACCTTCGAAGTGGGGTTGAGACAGGGCCGGGGCAGGCCCACACCGCAGCGAGCGAGGCGAGCGTCGACACGAGCAGAGGGGACAGGCCGAGGGGGCGCCGCGCTTCTGGCGGCGGCGGCCCTCGAGTCGTAAGGGCCCGGACGGCTCAGAGCACCCGCACCGCGCCGGTCGGCGGGTCGTACGACAGCGGCTTCTCGACGACACCGGTGGACGGGTTCTGCGCACCGACGAACATGCCGTCGCCGACGTACACCGCGACGTGGTACGCGCTGCCCGCGCTGCCCCAGTAGAGGATGTCGCCCGGCTGCAGATTGCTCAGCGAGACCTGGGTGCCTTCGGTCGACTGGCTCTGCGAGACGCGCTGCAGGTGCACGCCGACCTGCTTGAACGCGGCCTGTACGAGACCGGAGCAATCCCACGAGTTGGGGCCGGTGCCGCCCAACACATACGAGTCGCCTATCTGCGCCTTGACGAAGGCGACGACCGCCGCGGCCGAGCCGGTGGCCGTGGAGGTGCTCGTGGCGGTGCTGCTCGACGCGGCGCTGAGGACGGTCCGCTCGGTGCTGCGCGAGGCGGCGGCCGCCATCTTGCGCTCGGCCTCCGCCTTCCGCTTGGCCTCCGCCGCCTTCTTCTTGGCCGCCGCGAGGTCCACCTTGGCCTGCTTCGCCGCGTTTGCGGCAGCCGCGTCACGCTCGGCCTGCAGCTGGTAGTTGGCCGCCGCCTGCTGGGTGGCCTCCGCGGACTGCGCGACCTGCTGGGCGAGATCGGCCGTCAGGGTGGGCAGTTCGAGGGTCTGCGTCACGGGCTCGGCGGCGTTCGCGGTCGCCGAGGCGCCGCCGGCGGCCAGGCTGAGGACACCACCGGCAACTCCGGCCCGCATCGCGACGTTCGACGCGCTGCGGTTGCGGGGCTTCCGGTGGCTGCGTATGTGAGCGGTGAGGGACATGGGTACAAGCGGTACCAGGGGCTGCACCATACCTTCAAGAAACGTGTGCTGCGCCACAGTCGCTCGATCGGTGGCCCGAATCCAGCGCGTGACATTCTTTATTGACGCCGTAACGGACATTGCGGACAGCGGTGATCAAGGTCATGATCACGGTCTTTCGTTGTTTCGTCCGAATTGTTCTGGGCCTACCATTGGTTCGGGCGCATGGCCAAGGCCGCTTATTTCGGTCTCGCTCGGATGTGGCAGAGGTCACGGAACGGTCACCGTCCCCGCGGCGTCTCGCGCGCGCCGGGGACTCCGGGGCTCGTGAACGCGCGCACGTGTCCACATCCATCCCGCTCCTCCTCCTGATGTGTGAAATGGGGGACGCCTTTACCAAGAGATCCGGTCCAGCGCCAATTTGCCTCAGGCGGCGATTGTTTGATAGTGCAAGGCAGCCTCGACCGGCTGGGACGAGTGAAAATGTCACCCCTTGGTGATCACTCGACTGCTTCGCGTACGAAGATCACCGCTCATCCGACTTCATGATCCTTCGCCAGGTGGTGGAGATCACAAAGTACGTAGGGACCCCCGTGTCGCAGATCACACACCGGCGGGCATAGGATGCGGGGCAGTTGGGCTTGTGACCTGCTTCACATGTACGCGATCTTCGCTGGGGCGCAGCGAAGCTCGTGAGACAGGTGGGACAGGCGTGAGTCCGGCGAACCTCCCCCAAGGTCTCGGCTTCGCTCGACCAGGGGGGACCCCCATGCAGTCAGTGCCGACTGAGAGGAGCGAGGAGCGGTGAACGCGTATGCGCCCATCCTCGTACTGGGAGCCCTCGGGGCAGGCTTTGCGATCTTCTCCGTGGTCATGGCCACGCTGATCGGTCCGAAGCGGTACAACCGCGCCAAGCTCGAGGCCTACGAGTGCGGTATCGAGCCGACCCCCACGCCGGCCGGCGGCGGGCGCTTCCCGATCAAGTACTACCTGACGGCGATGCTCTTCATCGTCTTCGACATCGAGATCGTCTTCCTCTACCCCTGGGCCGTCACCTTCGACGCCCTGGGGATCTTCGGGCTCGTGGAGATGCTGCTCTTCGTGCTCACCGTCTTCGTCGCGTACGCGTACGTATGGCGGCGCGGCGGCCTGGAATGGGACTGAGGGGCCTTACGTCATGGGACTCGAAGAAAAGCTGCCGAGCGGTTTCCTTCTGACCACCGTCGAGCAGGCCGCGGGCTGGGTGCGCAAGGCGTCCGTCTTCCCCGCCACGTTCGGCCTCGCCTGCTGTGCCATCGAGATGATGACCACCGGCGCCGGCCGCTACGACCTGGCACGCTTCGGCATGGAGGTCTTCCGCGGTTCCCCCCGCCAGGCGGACCTGATGATCGTCGCGGGCCGGGTCAGTCAGAAGATGGCGCCTGTCCTCAGGCAGGTCTACGACCAGATGCCGAGCCCCAAGTGGGTGATCTCCATGGGGGTCTGCGCCTCCTCGGGCGGCATGTTCAACAACTACGCGATCGTCCAGGGCGTCGACCACATCGTCCCCGTCGACATCTATCTGCCCGGCTGTCCGCCGCGGCCCGAGATGCTGATGGACGCGATCCTCAAGCTCCACCACAAGATCCAGACCTCAAAGCTCGGCGTGAACGCCGAGGAGGCGGCGCGTGAGGCGGAGGAAGCGGCGCTCAAGGCCCTCCCGACGATCGAGATGAAGGGGCTGCTGCGATGAGCGAAGCGAAGAGCAACGGTTCGAACACGCCACGCAACGGCGTGAACGGCGCCGCGGCGAACGGCACGGGAGGAAACGAGGTCAACCCCGAGAAGGACCTCGGCGCCGCCAACCTCCCCGGCATGCGCGGCGACCACGGCGAGGAGATCCGCGTCCAGCGCGGCATGTTCGGTGCCAACAACGGCGGCGACACCTCCGGCTACGGCGGTCTGGTCCGCTCCGTCCGGCTCCCGGGTGCGGCCACCCGCCCGTACGGCGGCCCACGCGGCGGAGCCGCATATGGATACTTCGACGAGGTCGCCGACGAACTCGAGGGCGCCCTGGAGGAACAGGGCCTGATCCCCGGGAACGCCATCGAGAAGACCGTCGTCGACCGCGGCGAACTGACCTTCCACATCGAACGCGAGTACCTCGTCACCGTCGCCCAGACCCTTCGCGACGACCCGGCGCTCCGCTTCGAACTGTGCACGGGCGTGAGCGGAGTGCACTACCCGGACGACAAGGGCCGCGAGCTGCACGCCGTCTACCACCTGCGCTCGATCACCCACAACCGGCTGATCCGCCTCGAAGTCAGCGCCCCCGACAGCGACCCGCACATCCCGTCGCTCGTCTCCGTGTACCCGACGAACGACTGGCACGAGCGCGAGACGTACGACTTCTTCGGCATCGTCTTCGACGGTCACCCCGCCCTGACGCGGATCATGATGCCGGACGACTGGCAGGGCCACCCGCAGCGCAAGGACTACCCCCTCGGCGGCATCCCCGTCGAGTACAAGGGCGCCCAGATCCCGGCTCCGGACC
>CBFHCJ010000147.1:0-11652 GCA_965654005.1 uncultured Streptomyces sp.
CGTCGAGGCGCTGCTTGAAGTAGGCGTGGGCTTGGCGCATTTCGCGTTCCCGGTTTGCCTTGTAGAAGGGGGCGGTGTAGCCGTCGGGGACGGGGACGGTGGTCTCCGGGTCCTTCTGGCAGGCCTCCTGGTAGGCCTCGAACTGGGTCCAGTGGTCCTTGGTCTGGTCGAAGCCGTACGTGTACCGGTCCCCGGCGATCTTCCGCTCGTCGGCGTCGAACCAGGTCACCCGGTCGAAGTCCTGCATGATGCCGAACCGGGCCCGGTAGATGGCGATGAGCGTCCCTGCGTCGATGCCGAGCCAGACGGCGACCAGCGCGTCGATCTCCACGAGCGCGGCTCGCCGGGCGTACTCGGAGCGGAGCGGGGTGTCGCGCTGCCAGGTGGGGGTGACGGCATGCAGCTCGGTGGACATACCGGGCCAGGTGATCGCCCACGGTTCGTAGCCCGACCACTTGGGGTCGTAAAGCTCGGACCAGAGGTCGGCGTACACCTTCGTAACGACGTTGAGGCGGAGTGCCCGAAGGATGAGAGCAGGGGCGAGGGGGTGATCGGCTTGGGGAGCAGGCAAGCTCTTCACCTGGGCAACGTTCAGATGCCCGACACCCGCAATCCGGAGAAGGTAGTCAACCGGCAGAGCAGCCATGAACCCAGACACGAGGACTGTCAGGCGCTCGGACGCGCAGCGTCCCGACCGCACAGCGTCAATGTGTGTTGAACCGGGCGGGATAATAGCCGCGTACAACGTACGCTCGGTGCCGGGCGCAATCATCTCGCGCCACGCCACGCGGTACCGCTCGCTGAACGGGGTCCCCGCCTTGGCCCGCAGGAACGCCTCGACCTCCGCATCCATTACGTCCTCCGGCGCAACCTTCCCCTTCTTCACGACCTTCGCGATGTGCTCGCGCGCCTGCGTCCGCTCAGTCACCGACGCGCGCAGCTCCTCGTACGTGTCCCAGTCGGTCCACTTGTCCTGCTCACTCAGAAACACTTCGGGCGTTGCCACGCGCCGGTACTCCGACTCGGGCACCGCGCTGTCCGCGAGTTCGCTGAGGTCCAGACCCCAAATCTCCGCATGTCCCTGACTCGGCTGCTTGAACATCGGGTTGGCAACGCCGATTTGCGGCCCCTTGAGGATGACGTCGTCCCATGACGACGCGTGGTAGTCCTCCTGCCCGTCTATGCCAGTGTTGTAGTCGATGAGCCGCTGGTTCTTGTCCGGCCCGAACTGCGCTTTCTTGGCGCCGCTTTCGTGGTACCCAGGGGTGATATCCGGGTTCAGCTCGCCGAGCCGCAGCGGGTACACGCCAAGCGCGTCGATCGCCGAGTCCTCCGCCGTACTCACCGGCGTGAGCAGCCGCGTGTGCTCCAACGGACCGGTGTCCCCGGCGAGACGCTGCCAGCGCTCCAAGGTCTCCGTGGTGACGCGGATGACGCGATCAGGGTGGGGGCGTTCGTCCCATCCGCCGTCGTACTTAACGCCGGGAATCGCGCCCGCCCTCTCGGCGGTGGCCGACAGTCGCAGCGCGTCGACGGTGAACAGCCACGACAGCGAATCGAAGCCAATCTCCTGTGCATTGCCATAGATGTGCACGCCGAAATGCGTGGGCCGCCCCACCGGCGGCGGGAAGAAGCGGTTCCCCGCATTGACGAAGTCACCGTGTACGCGCAGCCGTCGGTACGCCACCGCCCGAAGGGCGGTCCCTTTATCGCCTGCGAAATGGGTGTCGGGATGCAACATCCCGGCCGCCCCACTGCGCCCAGCGTGGTCCCACACCTCGCACATGAATGCCCGGTACAGATCCGGCTGGCTTCCCGAAATCAGCGGGTAGACGGGCGCTGCCGAGAGGTAGCTCGCCATCGTCACCGTATTCGTCACCTCGCCGAGCAGGTACTCCTGCACCTCCTCGCGTGCGAGTTCGACATCCCGCCGCCGGTTCTTCTCCTCCGCCTTCGGCTTCTCCGTAAGCATGAACCACGGCTCATACTCCGCGAGGACCGGATTCTCCTTCCACTCCGGCCGTACCCAAGGCGGGTTACCCACCTGCAGATCAAAGCCTCCCGCCTCACCGGTGAAGACGCCGGCGAAGTCCAACTCCCAGTGCAGAAAGCCCTGTTCCTCAGCGACATCGCGAACGACCCGCATCCACGGATACCGCGTCTCAACCGCCTTACGGGCGTCGTCCATACCCATCTCGGCCTGGATCAGGTCTTCGAGCCTCTTCAGCTCCTCCAGAGAGTCGACCGTCGTGGCAAAGGTCTCCTCCGGCACCGATCCCGTGCCGAGCATGGACTCCAGGAAGGCGATCCAGTCGTCCATTTCCGCCAGCGGAATGACATCGCGGCGGCGCGTCGGTCCACTGACCTTCTTGGGAGCGGAGGCCCGTGTCTTCTTGGCCGCCTTCTTCTTCCCTGCCTCGTCGTCGCTCTCAGCCTCACCCAAGGAAATCTGATCGCCGTCCATGGTGAACAGCAGGCCGGGCTCAAGGAATTGAGGCACAGACGTGGGCTCGGGCGCGCGCTCCTCGATCTCCACCGCTGGCCCAGCCACCGATGACAACAGCGCATCCAGGTCCGCCCCCGCCTGCGCCGTCACCACCGGCGCCGTGGCGTACTCCGCGTCCGTCCCGTCCAGCAGCCCCACCTGCTCCAGCGGCCAGAACCACAGCGCGCACCACGCGTCCATGACCTGCTTGAGCCGCCAGTACGGGGAGCCCTCCGCCTCGAAGAGGTCCTTGAAGACCTGCTCCTTGGTCAACGGCAGGCTCTGGTCGACGTTCTGCTTGTCGCGGCGGAGGAAGGCGTACTCCTCAGCGTCCTCCTCACGATCGGCCCCCCACACGGCGATGGTGCGGGCGATCTCTCGCTCGCTGAGTTCCATGCGCTTGGCGACCAGCTTCCACAGAAACTCGACGCGACGAGCCGCAGCCTGCAGCCGGGCGAGCTGGCTGCCCTTGCCGCCCGTCGTCTTGGGCTTGGTCTGAACGCCCTTCTTCCACGCCTTCAGCTGCTCCACCTGTGCCCCGGCGAGCTGCTCGACCAGCTTCCTCGCGTCACCGCTCGCTCCCGCGACCGCACCCCAGCCGGGCGTGGGCAGGAGGAACTGGTGCACGGCCCCCTCCGGCAGCAGCTGCTCCGCACCGTCCTCGGTCGCCCGAAACGGCAGCTTGGTCGGCGTCTGCGCGCCGATGGTCCGCTCCTTCTTGATGCGGTCGGCCTCGTACACCCAACGTCGAGCCCCGATCAGGGAGTTGCCACGCCGCAAGTGCAGGCCGAACCACGGCGCACGCATTCCGGGGTGCATGGTGTTGAGCCACAGCGACACCTCCGCGAGCTCCACACCCGTCGCGTTCAGGTCGATCCCGTACGCGTTGTGGAGGGCGATGTACGCCTTCACCTTCTGCTTGGCATCGAGCGCCTTCGACGTGTCCAGGCTGACGCCCAACTCCTCCTGGCGACGCTTGAGATACTCCTCGGCGACCTGGTTGATCGCCTCGTTGAGGAACGCGCCGGAGCCGAGGGCCGGTTCGCAGATCGTGTAGCGCAGGAGCTCGCTCGCGCGGGTCTGGACCGTGTTGCCGTCGACGTCCTTCTCCTGGTCGAGGCGGTGCTTGAGCGCCAGCTCGACCGTGACCTTCGTCAGGGACTCGGGGGTGTAGTACGAGGCGGATGTCTCGCGGTCGCGGCCGGCCAGGCGGTAGACGAACGTGCCCGGGGCGTACTTCTTGGGGCCGCGCAGGCCGAACTGCTCGGCGTCCTGGGCGGAGTACACGACGTGCGTGTTCTCCTGATAGTCGTTCAGCCGGTCGGCGGGGATGAGCCAGGACCCCTTCTCGGGGTCGCCGTACTGCTTGTCGCCTCTCTTCGCGCCAGGCTTGGCGACCTCGGCCAGCTCGTCCTTGGCAATGATGCCGGTGTAGGACATCAAGCCCTCGTAGACGGCGCCGAGCTGGTTGATGCCGAGGTTGCGGTAGGAGATGAAGCCGCCCTGTCGGCCCTTCTGGCCGGCCTCCTTCATGGTGAGCAGACGCAGCACCTGGTGCAACGCCTCGTTGCGCAGCCGCAGGTCCAGCCACTGCGGGGGCTCGTCCCCGTCCTCGTCCCATCGAGGGTCCAGGACGCGACTACCGATGAGGGTGATCGCCTTCGGGTCGAACAGCTCGCTGCGGAGAGGCTCGAAGCGCAGGCCGCGCTGCTCGCTGCGCTCGTCGGCGGGCTTGTCGTCGTCTGCTTCGGTGCCGTGCGGGCGGTGGCCGTAGTTGACCTTGTTGAAGAGGACGTCGAGGGAGGCGTAGAGATGGAAGCCGCCTCGGCTGTCCTCGTCGACCAGTTTTCGCTCGCGCGCCACCAGCTCGCGCAGCCGGGCGATCGAGTAGCCGGCCTCGTACGTGGAGTCGTCGGCGGGCAGGATGCCCAGCTCGGGGCGGGCCTCCGCGTACAGGAGGAAGAGGATGCGGTAGAGGTAGCGCAGCGACTCGCGGGTGAGCTGCTTGGCGAACGGGCCCTTCTTGAGGTCCTCGATCTCACGCGGCTCGACCTTCGCCTCGCGCAGGCGGGCGAGTACCTCGTTCGCGATGATCTCGACCGAGTGCTGGAGCCCCTTGCGGAGCTCGGAGTTGACGCCGACGGCGTTGTCTCGGGACGCCTTCAGCAGGTCGTCGATGCGTCGGCCCTTGCCGTCGGGGCGGGGGGTGAGCATGTCGTAGGAGAAGAGGGCGGCGAGGAGGGAGAGTTCGCCGGCCTTCGCCGTGTCGTTGCGGGCGAGGGCCGCGTCCAGGTTGGCGGCGAGATAGCGGCCTTCGGTCCAGGCGTTGCGGTCGGCGAGGACGAGCACGCCGCCGCAGAGCAGCAGGATGAAGCGGGGCGCGTCGCCGCCGGGCTCGTGCAGTTCGCTCTGGAACAGCCAGCCCGCCAGCTTCTCGCCGGCTTCGAGGAGGCCGTCGGTGGTCTTGAGGGGGTGCAGGAGCCGTCCGGCCTCGTCGGGGTCGAGGGCGTCGTCGAGGCCGGCGGTCCAGCCGCAGTCCAGGGCGATGATGCCGTCTCCGTGCCAGGCGACCTGGAGTTCGTACTCCTTGCCCGCGTTGTGCACGGTGATCGGCTCGGACCGCTCACCGTAGCCGAGGGCTTCGAGGAGGGCCGTGTGCCAGGTGGTGATGTGCTCGGTCCACTCGCCTGTGGGGTCGTCGTAGGTGCTGCCGAGTTCGTCCTGCTGGGCGCGGGAGGCCAGGAAGGGGCGCACGGTGGCCAGGTAGTCACCGCGGAGCCGGGGCAGGAGTTCGCGCGGGGTGGGCTGCGGGTCGTGAGGGTCGGTCTCGCGGCCGGTCCACAGGGTGAACAGGCCCTCGTCGCCCGCCTTGCTCTTCTTGAGGGTGTTCTCCAACTCCTCGCTGAAGTAGTGGGCGGAGAGGTATTCGCCGCGGTTGGCGAAGGAGTCGTAGGTGTAGCTCATCGTGCGGACTCCTCGGCGTGCGCGGCGGACGCGGTGGTGGTGTGGAGGGGTTCGAGGACGCCGAGGACCCTCAGCATCGGGTCGCCGTCGGTACGCAGGCGGCGTACGAGGTCGCGGCGGCGGGCGGCGGTGTCGTACACCTGCTGGCGGCGGTGCTGCTGGTTGCCGACGGCGATCAGCGCGCCCTGCTCCCAGACCTGCACCCGGTCCTCGTACGGGGCCAGGTAGGAGTCGACCTGCTTGTCGTAGTCGGCGCGGCGCTCGCGCAGATGGGTCTCGGCCGCGTCGACGGCCGCGGGGACGAGTTTCTGGAGGAGGTCGGGGGCGACAGGCCGGGCGCGGCCGGGCATGTCGGGGCCCACGCCGCAGGCGGCGAGGAACGCCGAGTCCATGCGCCATACGCGAGGAGTGGCCTCGGCGAGGCCGGTGACGGCCATCCACTCCACGACCGTCGGCTTGCCCGCCGCGTTGGAGTAGACGCCTTGGAGGAGGTAGACCGGGCCGGTGAGGGCCTCGGGCAGGGCGGCGTCGATCCGTTCGGCCTTGGCGGTGTCGGGCCGGTAGGCGAGGACGAACGCCTCGTCGTACCGGAGCTTGGCGAGGACCTTGTCCGTCACCCAGTCGAGCACGGGGTGGATGTCGGAGACGTAGGAGACATTGGGCCACTGGGAGGTGGGCTGGTCGGTCTTGCCCTGCTTGGCGTTGCGGGCGGCGTCCAGGCGGTCGGCGGCGTACTGCTTGTCGAAGGTGATGCGCAGCGTGCCGTCGTACTTGGGTGTCGTGAGGATCTTCTCCTGCTCCAGGTACGACTTCGGCAGCTCCCGGAAGCGGTACTGCAGGTCGTCGGGCGGAGTGAACTCGATGCGGCCATGGGTCGTCTCGGGCCTCCAGTCGAGGACCTCGCGCTCGGCCTGCGGGTAGATGAGGTCCACCGCGGCGTGGAAGTACGCCTTGGTGTCCGCGAACACGTGAGGTACGTCTGCCTCGGGCACCGAGGCCGTGCCGAGAGTGGCAGGAGCGGCCGTCGGGTCGGCGAGCCGGGCGTTGGCGCCGGCGAGGAGTCCCGCGAGGACCCCGCCGGACTCCTGCTGGGACTGCTTGATGGAGCGTTCGACGGTGCCGCCCTTGATGAGGTCGCGGGTGAGGCGGTCCTCTTCCTTCTTGTCGTTGTAGAGGCCGGTGACGGCCTCGGCGCTGCCCTCGCAGGTCTCGATCTCGTGCGCTTGGGCTTCGCGGCGCAGCAGGCGGGTGCCGACGAGCCGGTCGTCGAGCGTGAGCATCTCGCCGCTCTCCTCGTCGCGCCGCCAGGGCACGTCGGCGGTGAGGGTGAGGGCACGGAACTCGGGGTTGACCGCCTGCCCGTAGCGGTCGATACGTCCGTTGCGCTGCTCGATGCGGATGAGGGACCAGGGCAGGTCGTAGTGGATGAGGTCGTGACACTGGTGGTGCAGGTTGACGCCCTCGGAGGCGATGTCACCGGTGAACAGCAGCCGCACCGGCTCCTCGAGCCGGCCGAAGCGGTCGACGATCTCCTGCTGTTGCTGGTCGTTGGTGGTGTCGCCGTGCATGACCTCGACGGCTCCGTCGTACACCTTCCAGGGGCGCGTTGTGTCGGCCTTGGCCTGGTTCTTCTTGAAGCCGAGCCGCGCCGGGACCTCCTGCGCAAGCCAGTCCAAGGTGTCGACCCGCTCGGAGAAGATCACGACGCGGCGCTCGGAGTGCGGGCCGACGTGGAGGACGTCCTTCAGTGTGCGGACGAGCGCGTCGAGTTTGGCGGAGTCCTGGTCGGTGAATTCCGCGACGAGTTCCTCCAGTTCTGCGAGAGCCTTGCTTTCGGCGGCGAGAGCGGCGCGGCGCTCGGGGGTGTCCGCCGCGGCCTTGCCCTTGCCCTTCGCCGTACCGCTCTTCGGGTTGTCCAGGTAGGTACGGCGGTTGGCGAGGGATTTCCGCAGGGCGACGTGGGAGGAGAGGAACGCCTTCAGGAAGTTGTAGCCGACCAGCGGATCGGCGCAGACCGACGAACGGTTGGGGTCCCCCGGGGTCCACTCGCTCGCCAGCTTCTTCAGGACGGCGACTTCCTTCGGCGTCGCCGGAGCCGGCACCGGCAGGGAGTCGCCGCGTTCGGCCCAGGGCTTGCCCTTGAGGTTATTGCGCACCTCGCGGTCGGTCTTGGTGCGCCTGATGTAGAGGTGGTCGAGGTCGGCGACCTTGTAGTTCTTGGGGTCGGCGATCGCCGCCGGATCGAGCATCCGGATCAGCTCGGCGAAGGATTCGACGTCGCCGTTGTGCGGAGTGGCGGAGGCCAGGATCAGCGCATCGGTCTGCTCGGCGAGGCGGCGGGCGAGGCGGTTGTTGCGGGTGCCCTTGTTCACGAGGTTGTGCGACTCGTCGATGACCACCGCGTCCCAGGTGATGTTCTCCAGGTGGTGGGCGTACGTCGCCGACTTGAGGGTGTCGACGGAGACGATGACACGCTTGAAGTGGGCGAACGGGTTCCGACCTGCCGGGATCTCCTGCTGGATGCGCTGGATGCCGGTGGAGTCCAGGCGCACCAGCGGCAGGGCGAAGCGGGTCCACAGCTCGCGCTGGAACTGCTCCAGCACATGGGCGGGCGTGACCACGAGGATGCGCTCGCCGCGCCCCCGCCGGATCAGTTCCGAGAGCGTGATGCCGATCTCCAGCGTCTTACCCAGACCGACCACGTCGGCGATCAGCAGCCGGGGCTGCGGGTTGCGCATGGACAGCGCCAGCTCGGCGGGGCGCAACTGATGCTCCTGACGGTCCATGAGGAAGGAGTCGGCGAGCGCGATGCCGTGCTCGGTCTGCGGCAGCGCGGTCTTGCGGATGACCGCCTCCAGGTAGAGGCGGGCCTTGGCGTGCTTGGAGGTGTCGTCGGGCACGAGCCGGGTCTTGCGCGGATCGAGTACGTCGATCTGGTCAAGGCCGGAGTAGAACACCGCGTCCGTGCCACGGACGAACGAGGAAACCCCGCTGACCTCGACCATGAGTCCGTCACGGGACTCCGCGACGGACTTCACGAACCACTGCTCGTGGCGGATGCGCACCTGGGCGCCGGGGGCGAAGACCGGCCTGGCACCGGCCGGGAACGCCGACTGCGCCGCATCGGCGTCGCGCGCCTCAGGAACCTCGGGCTGCATCGCCGTGGTCACGTGGTGCTCCTCTGTGGACTGTGTGCTCGTGGTGTGCAGTGTGCTCGTGGTGTGCAGTGTGCTCGTGCGGGCGTGGGGTGGCTGACCGGTGAGGCGGGTGCCGACGAATACGGGGTGGGTGGTCCTCGCCCTTTGTACCGCCCAGGACCGGCCTCGCCGACGAAAGGGTGGAAGAGTGGTTCAGCGCTTCGACCAGGCGAGCGCCGGCCCCACCGCGTAGCGCTCGCGCAACTCCTCGGCGACCCGCCGGGAAGCGGGAGAACGGCCCCTTTGCGGTGCCGGCTCAGCTGGGCTTCCGCTTTCGGGCTCGGGCCCCCGCACGGGCACGAGCACAGGCGGGAGTGAGCTCGCGACGCCGCTCTCGGCCGGAGTGTCCGGACCGGATTCACCGCCGGGTGGCGGGACAGGGATGTTCTCCACCGGGGACGCCGACTCTTCGCGCAGCAGCCTCTCGAGTGAGTCGAGCCGGTCCAGCATCGGCGCATCGGGCTGTGGCTGCACCATCGTGGGATGGTCCCTCGCCGTCGTCTCCTGGATCAGAGCGCGCCGTGCGCGAGCCGGACTCGTACCCAGCTGACGCATGAGATCGGCACACTGCCGGGTCACCTCCTCCAAAGAGGGGCGGTCGTTCGCCTTGTGCGCCAGCATCGCCGTCACAACGGGGGCCAGTTCATCGGGCAGTCCGGACAGATCGGGGCCGATCTCGGGGTTGACCACCTGCGCGGCAACCGCCTCCCACCGGGCGCCGTCGTACGGGTAGTGCCCGGTCGCCGCGTACAGAAGTACGGTTCCCAGGCCGTACACGTCAGCAGCCTGCGTCACGTCCAGCTCGCCCAGGGCCTGCTCGGGCGGCATGCAGCGAACCGTGCCGATGACCACGCCGGCCTGCGTGAGCGACCCCTTGGACGCCCCGACGAAGGCGCCGAGGCCGAAGTCGATGATCACCGGGCCGAAGTCTCCGAGAATGACGTTCTGCGCCTTCAGGTCGCGATGTACCAGGCCCGCGGCGTGCACGGCGGCAAGCCCCTCGGCCAGCAGCGCGCCGAGGCTCGCCACGAGTGGCGTGGACAGCGGACCTTGGTCCTTCACGACGTCGGAGAGCGGGCGGCCGGGAACGTGGTCCATCGCCAGCCAGGGCTGCTCGGCGAACGGGTCCGCGTCGATGAAACGGGCCACACGGCCCGTGCCCGAGATCGTGCGCGCGATCGTCGCCTCGCGCTCAAAACGGGCGCGCGTGTGCGGATCCGTGCGGTCTGGCCGGATCACCTTCACGGCGACCGGCTCACCCGCGACCGAGTAGGCGAGGTACACCTCCCCCATCCCGCCCGCGCCGAGCCGCCGCTCGACGAGGTACGGACCGATACGCGAGGGCAGAGTCGCGCCGCTCACCGCACACCCCCTGCCTCGCGCAACGACATCACGACCTCGCACGGCGCATGCATCCGCTCCGCCGTAGAAGAAGCAAGGCACGAGGGGCATGGACACCGACGAATCACCGCTACAGCCTACTGATCGGCATCCCACAGGAGGAAGTGATCACAACGAACTGCGACCAGCTTCCGGGCTCTATGTCCGGAATCAGGCTATGGATGCGGCTCAGTGATCTCAGGGAATGTCACCCCGGTCCGTCCGGATTCCGCAGCAGGGCCCACAGATCCACGCGTGGTCTGCCCTGAGAGCATGCCGGCAGACGAAGCAGGCTCGCAGCCCGATCGACACCACCTGACCTCCGCTGGCTCGGAGCGGCAGAGGGTTACATCCCGGTACTCCTGTGAGGCCTTGGTACAGAACCTGCTCGCGCCGCCGTCGCGGAGCTTCTGCGCGACCTCGGCGACTCGGTCCTGGGCGTCACCGACTGGCCGGACAACCTGGACGTTCACCGACCCGCAGTCGTCTGCTACGAACACGGCTGCTGCGACCTGTACGCGGGCACCGTTCTCGTCGTACAGGGCATGTGTCCACGGAGCAGGCCGTGTGACAGTCGCCTCTCAGCTCGCGCGGCACGCCCCTCTCGACGCGCAGCAGACGTTGGGCCTTTGGGTCAATGACCGGGGAGAAGGGGCGAAGGGCGAGCGGCGATCGAGTCGCCGGCGCGGTGTTCGACGCCTACGAACCCGACGCCCCTGGGCGGGAGAACCATACGAGGGGCTCGCCCTGGCGCGGCGGCGAGGGCCTGGCCCAGTCCAGGGCGGTTGCGGTGGGTGCTTGGCAGTCCACGGTCGAGCAAATCCAGCCTTCGGGACGCCGAGCCATCAAACCGGGCAAACGTGACACTCCCCGTAGCCCCGCAGTTCACCGGCCCACACCGGCCCGAGCACCCGTCCGCCGACTCGGTCAAAATCAGTCAATTACTCATTGAAAATGATGATCTTTTGGGATTTAACGCCCTCAAGTGGCCCAGCCCCGTAGGCTTCTCAAGCGGTTCGGGTAATGCCGCACGTCACCCGGCCGAGGAAGTTCTTTCACTGGGGAGCGGGCATCTTGTCGGGCTTCACGCATAGAACGAGGCGGCCGAAGCCCGCGAGAAGAGAAACGGCCCGCCGGGACTGGAGAGGAAGCTCATGGCTGAAATCGATCTCGGACTGGCGTCGGACTGGGATGAGGGCGACACCCACGGCCGTATCAAGCTGCAGCAGAACCAGGTCTACCCGAACTCGCCCAAGAAGGACGTGCTCATCAGCTCACCGTGCAGCATCGAACTGTCGGTGAACACGAACTACTCCACCTCCCAGGAGGCGGACAAGATCATCTTCACCACCTACCATGGCTCCACGAAGAAGATCATCGCGGTACTCGACTCCGACGGAAACCTGCAAATCGCAGGTCGCCTGATCACGGAGCAGAAGGACCTGTCGTACTGAGAAGCTACACAGGGCACCCTTCCCGCGCCGGTGCACCATACAGGCGTCCGACAGAGGTGAACCGGTACCTCACCGACATCGTCAGCATCGTCGTCGGTGAATTCCGGGAAGGGATCAATAAGGTCAAGACGTTCAAGCTCGCCTGATGGCCGGGGGGGCGGTGGCAGGGTCT
>CBFHCJ010000148.1:0-11626 GCA_965654005.1 uncultured Streptomyces sp.
CGGGCGACGGCCAGGCGGCGGCGTTCCTCACCGCCCCCGGGGAGCACCGGCAAGGCGTGCGCGTCCTGGCCAGCGTGGCTGTCCCACTGGCGGGCGCGGCGGGCCTTGCGAACCGACACCATGACGTCGGCCTCATCGCGCAGCACGCCCGGCCCGGCAGCCTCGGCGAGCCTGAGCGCCTCGTGTCCGTCCTCCGTCGCCACGACCAGGCCCGAGGCGTGACGCGCGAGGTATCCGCAGCGGGCGAGTAGCCGCACCCGCTCACCCTTGACCCGCCGCCCTGTACGGCCGTCCGCGTCTACCGCGCGGAACCCGGAACCGTCGCTCTTCAGGCCACCGGCGACAGCCAGCCGCACCGTGTCCACGAACGCGGCGCACCAGCCGAGAGCGGCCATGGTCCGCGCGTCGTCGCTATCCGGGCCCTGTGAGCCGGCCGCGACCTGGGGGCCAGCGACCAGCGCCAGCCGGGGGCGGGGGGCCGCCGCGAAGCGGGCGGCCGTCGTCTTGCTGCTCATCAGGCCCTCCACCCAACGCGAGCGGAGATCGTCAAGCGACGCCGGAACGGATCCACCGGCAGCAGCGCTTCAGCCGGGGGCGCCGGGGCAGGGGCGACCGGGTCTCGTCGTACTGGACGGTGAGGTCGTCCTCGGTGACCAGGGGCGGGTCAACAGTGGTGTAGGTCAGTCGGGTAGCCGGAGTGCGTAGCCGCACTCCGGCCCCCACAGAACCGGACGTGCGGGTTGTCCCCGCATCCGGCTCAAGCGGACCCCTCGGGCTGCTGTGGACGGTCATGCGTTCTTGGCCCTTTCGTGATCGCCAGCGTGGTGCTGGCGGTGACATTCGGCGTGTACGAGGCGAAGATTTCTTCGCTCATCCGATCCGCCGTTCCGCCGGTAGATGAAGTGATGCTTGTGCAGTGGCTTCATCGATGCCGAGAACCAGGCGGCCCATTCTCTGGGACTGTCCGGTTCGTATTCGGCGCCCGAGATCAGCGGTTGCTTGCACAACGGGCAGATCCCTTTTTGGCGTGCGGCGAGCGTGATCGTCGTCTTGTCAACGAGCGACGGCAGGCTGCCGCGTCGGCGGATCGTCCAGTATTCGGCCAGCTGTGGATCGTCCAGGGAGTTCGCCCCCTTGACCATTACATGCCGGTCAATCCTGGTCCAAGCGAACTTGTAGAGATAGCTACCAGCGTTCCGGTCGCCAAATACCCACTTGTCTCGCCTGGTTGAGTTGAATTCGCCGAAGTACCGGGATACCACCCAGCCCTTCGGTTTCAACGGGTGAGTGTGTCTGGCCCACTTGTAAGCGAGCCTCCACACATGCGTGTCCAGAGAGCGGAAGGTCGCCTTGGACACCACCGTCCGGTAGTACGCGGCCCAGCCCTTGATGATGGGGTTGAGTTTCTTTACCACCGCTCCGGCATTAGCCCCGCGCAGGGCGAACACCTCGGCCGTGAGGCGTTTCCGGACCCTCTTTGCGGCCTCTTTACTTGGCTTGATGAGGAGCTTCTCGCCATACCTGCGAATGTTGAACCCAAGGAAATCAAATCCTTCTTCGAGGTGGACGACTTTAGTCTTTTCCTCATTGAAGGAGACGCCCCGAGGCCGCATCCATCGGGCGAGCTCACCCTTGACGCGGTACGCCTGTTCTTCACTGTGGCAGAACACAGCGAAATCATCCGCGTACCTCACCAGGACGGTTGCGTCCCGCCGCGCCCTGCCGCCTGACTCATTCAGACAGCCAGAGGCGGCCTCCATGCCATGCAAAGCGATATTCAGAAGCAACGGGCTGATCACACCGCCTTGAGGAGTGCCCTCAAGGGTCGGAGCGAACCGGCCGCCATCCAGCACCCCTGCCCGCAACCAGCCTCGGATCACTTCCCTGGAGGGAAAGTGCCCCAGACTGTCCAGCAGGTGTTCATGCGAGATGCGGTCGAATGCCGCTGTCAGATCTGCATCGAGCACCCACAAACGGCCAGCCCTCTTCCGGCCGACAGTTGAGAAGATGCGTGCGATGGCGTCATGACATCCCCGGCCCGGTCGAAAGCCGTAGCTTCGCGACTCAAACCGGGCTTCCCATTCAGGCTCCAGCGCATTTTTCACACGGGCCTGCTGGATCCGGTCTTTCACCACCGGGATTCCCAGCGGGCGTTGCTTCCCGTTGGCCTTGGGAATGTACACGCGCCGCACTGGAAGTGCTTGACCGGGCCTCTCGGTTGAGAGTTGAGCAGCCATCTTTCCTCGTTCACGAGGAGTGAGGATGACTTCCCCGTCAATCCCTGCTGTGCGGCGGCCCTGGCTCTGCTGTGTCACCCTCTTCACACTCACGAGTGTGTTCGAGTGTGAGCGCAACATGAGCTTTTGCAAGTTGCGGACCTTTTTCAGATCCCCGTCCTGCGCTGCCGTGAAGATCCGCTGCCTCAGTCGCCGTACCGATGCCTCGACCTTGGCCCAGTCGATACTGTGCCATGCCTGGGCATAGTCCTCGGGTCCGTTCATCGGAGCAGCCGACTCCGACTCAATCACCTTCGTTGTCACACCTACCTCCGATATCCAACTTGTCCTCTGGTTCTGGCTTCCTTGCTGCCTTACTTCACAGGTCCACCTGATCCGCGTGGGCTCCCTTTCGGGCCGGGCGCAAGTCCCGTATCCGACGAGTTCTCTCAGGCGGCTGAGGAGTCCGCCCTGGTTCCTCTGGGCTTTCGCCCCATCGGCATTTGCTTCTCGGATCATCCTGTCCCGCTGGAGAGTTGGGCCTTTGTTACCTCCGGCTTACCGGCAATTTCCGGACTCCAACGGGGTTTCCACGTTCCACTCCGTCAAGATGCGACTGGGTTGGGCTCCCTCTTAACCCCGGGGTCTGCGGTGTCCAGCCCCCCTCTAGACCAGAAGACGAGGGGCGCATTGTGCTTTTCAGCACCAGACCCTGCTAGCCGCCGAATGCATCGCCATCGACGCGGCCTGGAGATAACGGGGCGTCATCAAGGGTTCACTTGCATTAGCCCGTCCAGCCTTCCCCTTCGCCTGTTGCCGCCCGATGGCGCGGGCCGCTCTTGGGCTTGACCGGTTCGGCTTCGCACCCCGCCGTTACCAGCGACGCACGCGAACCTGGGGACGGACCTTGGACACTGGTCCGGGACGTCCTACATGGTCATTCCTTCCTCTCGCAGGCCGTCCACTTGGGCGGAGCGACTTCGTGTCGCACTGGTCTGTTCTCCTGGGGCGCGGTGAGGCTACGGATAGCGCTCAGCCGCTGGCTGATGGTTTGTTCGAAGCCGTTAGTTGTCGGCACGTAGTACTGCGTGCCGAGCGCTCGGTCAGGTAGGTACTGCTGGGTGACGACGCCGTGCTCGAAGTCGTGCGGGTACAGGTATCCCTGGCCGTGGCCGAGGGCCTTGGCTCCCGGGTAGTGCACATCGCGCAGATGCACCGGGACCTCCCCGGTGCGGCCACGCCGCACATCTGCGAGCGCCTGGTCGATGCCGCGGATGATTGCCGGCGACTTGGGAGCCGTGGCGATCGCGACCGTCGCCTGGGCGAGGTTGATCCGGGCTTCGGGCATGCCGATCAGCTGGACCGCCTGCGCGGCGGCCACTGCGATGGAGAGCACCGACGGATCAGCCATGCCGACGTCCTCGCTGGCGTGCACGATCAGCCGGCGAGCGATGAACCGCGGGTCCTCCCCTGCCTCGAGCATCCGGGCCAGCCAGTGCAGGGCCGCGTCGGGATCCGAGCCGCGAAGCGACTTGATGAACGCCGAGATGACGTCGTAGTGCTGGTCGTGGTCGTAGCGCTGGAGTGCTACGCCGGAAACGAGCTCGATGGTCCGGGCGGTGACCTTCGTCTCGCCGGCAGCCATCGCCGTGGCGGCAGCCGTCTCAAGGCGGCTGAGCGCCTGGCGCACGTCGCCGGCGGACAGGTTCGCGATCAGTTCGAGCACTTGAGACTCTGCGCTGACGTGGCCATCGAGGTCAGGGTCCTCATTGAGCGCGCGGGCGAGGAGCTCCACGATGTCGGCGGTGCTGATCGGCTTGAGCACCATGAGGATCGAACGCGACACCAGCGCAGCGTTCACGCTGAAGCTCGGGTTCTCGGTCGTCGCGCCGATCAGCGAGATGACGCCGTCCTCCACGGCAGGCAGGAGCACGTCCTGCTGAGCCTTGGAGAAGCGGTGGATCTCGTCGATGAACACGAGCATCCGGGTGCCGTCGGCGACGAGCTCCTTCTGAGCTGCGGCAAGCACCTTGCGCACCTCGGCGACGCCCGCGGACGTGGCAGAGAGCTCGACGAAGCGGCGGCTCGTCTGGTGCGCGACGACGCTGGCGATGGTGGTCTTGCCGCATCCGGGCGGGCCGTACAGGAGCACTGAGGTCGCGCCGCGGCCGGACACGAGCAGTTCGAGCGGCGAGCCGGGGAAGACGAGGTGCGCCTGTCCGACGATCTGGTCGAGCGACGTCGGCCGCATGCGGGCGGCCAGGGGCTGATGGGTGGTGGTTGGCACTGCTCAGCCCTCTTTCTCGGGGTTGTCGCGTTTCTTCCGGGCACGCCGCTCGGCGACCCATTCGGGGGGTGTACTCGGGGCAGTTTTGGCTGCCGTTCTGCTGGAAGAATCGGCCGGACTTGATGTAGCCCCATGCGGGCCCGGGAATGGTGGCGTCGCAGCCATCTTGCGAGCAGCGTTCGACGGCTGATCGCTGGTTTCCGCGTCGACGGTCGGCGGATATAGTTCTCCCTTGGTTCATGGCCCTGTGTAGTTCAGTAGTGCCCTAGCCCGGAGTCGAACCGGGCCGAGAACCATCTAGGGCTGCTCTACTTGAGCCACGACAAGCCGTATAGAACACGCAGAGTCGGCCGGTTCACGTCGGTGTACATGCCGGGCATATCGAGCTTCACCCAGTAATGCTCCTGAAGGACGACAGCGCAGAACTCCAGCCCCTTACGCTGTGCATCCTGATCATCATCCGGGTCGAACGTGTGCCAGATGATCCACGTCTCGCCTTCGCGATGCTCCGCATGCCAGACCTCGAAACCAGCGCGCTGCTCCTTCCAGGAATACTCCGGGATACCTGCACGCTTCAGGTGGGTGCGAAGGTTCTGCTGCATGTTCTTGAGGGTCTGAACCTCTACAGCAATAATCGGCATTCCTATTTCCCCCTTCCGATCGAGTAAGGGACTAGGTGACCTCACCTATGTAATGGGTGGAGTAGCGGCCTCCGTAAGGAACGATATCCAGCGCAATGCGGCGAGCCGCAGCCATAACGGAATCCCTACTTTCTCCCCAAACGGTGTGCCTCAGCTCCTCAGGAAGTTTCACGTCACAGTCAACGACAACGTCTGTGTCCTCGGATTTTTCCGCGCACCGCTTGTGTGCGTGATCCGCGGTTACCGTAACCTCGTGGACGCCTTCTGCTTCCGGTGTCCACTGAATGTAGGCCCAATGCATTTCGTGACCTCCAGGGCTAGTATCAGTAGACGTAAAGCTCAATGTCGTCGCCAGTGTTCGGGTTCGTAATCCAGACACCGTCATTGCAGCAGTGACAGCTACGGGCCTTGATGTGGACCTCAAATCCGTCAGCTTCCGCTTGCTCGATTACCTTGCGGAGCGCTTCCGCATGTTGCTGGAGGTTCAATGGAGTTTCCTTGACGGGAATACGGTGTTCCAGCGCTGCACGTCAGCATCGACGTAGGTCAGGGCCTCTCCTGAGAGACCCGAGGTGGGCAGGGGTCTCCTCCCTGAGCTTGCTCGGGAAGGAGAGCGCTTCAGTCAGCGCTATTCCAGGGGAATTCGTGGCCATGCCGGGCCACAAACGCGTCGTACGCGGCGATGATGCACGGTCGGTCGTTTCCTTTAGGGAACTGCCGAGCGGACCTGAGGTCGTCGTCGAGAATGAAGGCGCGCCGCCTCACGGTGCGCAGGTTCGCAACACCGCGGACGGTTATCAGGTCCGTCTCCTCATGCCCGCTGGCCACGAGATTGCCGTGACCGTCCCGCACGTACAGCGGTTTGCCCCGCCGGTCGTGGCCGACCTTCTTGGCGACGGCCATGAACACCGGATAGTCGGCAGGGCCGTGCATCCGCTCCCGGTGCTTCTCCTGCTCGGTCTTCTTCCGCAACGCAAGGGCGCTGGTCAGAACGTTGACGCCCGCGCCGACGAGGAAACTCTCCACGGGCAGGTCAACGCTGGCCATGATCCAGCACTCGTCGAGGATGTACTGGCGGAGCGCCTCATCGTCGGCGCCGGGGTTGGACAAGATCCCGTTGGGCAGGACCATGCCGATGCGGCCGCCGGGCCGCACCCATTCGATCGCCTTCTGGACAAAGAGCTTCTCAGGTACCACGGAGGAGGCCGGCTTCCCGCGTCGGAGAGTGCCGTCCTTCTCACGGGTCCAGCTGAAGGCGACGCTCGGCTTCTCGACCTGTGACGAGCCTGTGCGGAACAGCTCCAGGACAGGACCGGTCACGGAGATGTCCGAGCCGAAGGGAGGGTTGGTGAGTAAGACGTCGACTGCACCGGGACCGATGCGGTCGAGATGGCGTCTGGCATCGGGGTGGCCGGGTAGGGCGCCGCTCGTGGGGAAGGCCAACGAGTCCATGTGGAAGGTGTTGCCGACGCTGCCGGTCAGCATCATCACGGCGAACGCGGCGGCACGAGCCATCATGGGGTCGAGGTCCGCGCCGAAGACCCGCTCTTGTGCATTCCTGCTCAGTTCCTCGTGGTGAGCTGCTGCCAGTCGGGCGTGCTCCTGCGTGGTCAGGAGGGCGGCCTCGACGGTCTGTTTGCGGCTCAGGGCTGCGAGGCTTTCGCGGAGGAAGCCGCCGGTTCCGCAGCACGGATCGAGTACGGTCGCGCCTGGCTTGGGGGCGGTGATCTCCACCAGCAGGCGGACCACGCTGGCGGGGGTGAAGTACTGACCGTGGTCGCCGCTCAAGGTGTCGCCGAACAACTCGTGGTAGGCGGTGGTGAGGGTGTCCAGGGGCGTGGTGCAAAGGCTGTAGGCGGCCAGCTCGCCGACGAGGAAGCCGAGAGCTTGATCGCTGAGAGAAAGCTCGTCGGTCTGGTCGAACAGGTTGTAGTGGGCGTAGCGCTCCTTGACCTCGCCGAAGAGTCCTCTCACGCGTTCCGCGGCGGCGGAACGGTCTGCTTCACCTGGAGCACGGTCCGACGTGTCGCGGTGGAGATGGAAACTGGTCTCCCTCTTTCCTTCGCGGACCAGGTATTCGTCATGGAACTTGGCGAGCAGGACGTACAGGAACTGCCAGAAGGCCGCGTTTTGGGGCTGCCCCTCGTTGACGTGGATGGCGTTGCGGCAGCGCCGGAAAGTGAGCCTCAGCATCGTCTCGTTGGCCGGTGTGCTCCCGGTGGTGCGCGAAGGAGGCGCGGGTGCGGTGTCACGCTGGTGCGCGACTGCAGTTGGCCAGTTCGTCAGAGGCAGGAACGTTTTGTTCCCCGCGGACGTGGTGTCGCGGCCGATGAAGAGCAGGTCGTTGCCGTCGGTCCACAGGCCGTACCGGCAGGCGGGCCCAGCCGCCTGCATGAGCGCGGTGACCTCGCCGGCCGTGTCGTCCTGGTGGTGGGCGTGTGTGTAGGAGCGGATTTTGGCTGAGGCCCGGTTGTTCCTGGGGCGGACGTTAGTCACGACGACACGGCGGATGTACTCCTGCTCATGCGGCCTGCCGTGCTCGAAGACGGCGAGGCTGACACGTCGCCGACGCGGACGGCTGCCGTCCGGGTCCGTCACGTGGAGGGGGACGTCGGCCGCCACGTCGCGCGGGTCGATGCCGTACTGATCGACGAGAGCCCGTACGACGCTCTGGCGCAGCTTCTCGGTCTCGGAGAGCCGGATCACCGTTGTGCCGGTGATGTAGTCGAAGTCTTCGTTGTCTGCCAGGTCGTGTGGTCGCGCGGGCTCCGTGAGGGCCGCCGCTTCCAGCTGCGCGATCGGCGTTTCTGCGTCGCGGTCTGAGGCTATGGGAGGTGTGGGGGTGCTGGGGGCTGTGCATGCCTTGGTCATCTATTTCGTCTCAGCGATCTCGAGGTACCTGTGTGTGCTCGGTGCGGCAGGTGGCGGCTATCAGCCGGAGGAGGCCGGCGGCCCGGGTTCAAACAGCGGTGAGACGGACGGCGTGCGCGACAAGGGCGGTCGCTGTGAGCTCGCCTTCGTGGGACTCCCAGTTGATATGGACAGTGGATGCCGGGTAGTCGCGGGAACGGCCCAGGTGCAGCACGCTGTGAGCGCCGTCCTGGGTGATGCTGATCAACGGCACGCCTGGAAGGCTCTGGGGGATCACGGTCACCTCGTCCGAAGGCGCAGTGCCGTCAGCGAGGCCGTCGAGGTCGGCGGCCAGCTGCTGCAAGTGATATGTCTCGTGAGCGCAGGCGCCGTCGCAGGTCAGAATGGCCGTACGGGTCCCGTCTCGCCCGCTGTACAGCTCGTGGCGCGTACGTTCGCCGTCATGCTCGCTGAGGACCGCCGTCGCGTCAGACGAGTGGTTGCGGACGATCCAGAACGCCTCGCTCTCCTCGTCCTGCCACCTCCAGCTGATCTGAACGCCAGGTGTGTTGAGAACCTCCTTCCAGCCGGTTGTCGCTATGGGCGGACCGCCCCTCCAGGCGGACAACTCCAAAGTGCTGCGCCCGGAAGCCTGGTCGGCGAACAACGCATCAGGAGCGGTCGGCCATGGCCTGACGCGGGCCAGGAGAAGGGGCGTGTCCGCCGGCCAGTCGAGCCCGCCGTCGTGCGTGAGACGGCGGCGCTGAACCGGGCACGCTGCGCACGCCCTGGGTCCGTCTCCAGGACAACGCTCGTAACCGCCCCAGCGCTGACGGCCAGTCAACGCCTCGAACAGCGAGGTGTGATGCGTCGGCCGCCACCCACACTGATGCAGGTGGTCGAAGTGGGCGCCGAGGGTGAGGCGGGTCCAGCCGTTGCCGTCTGGGCCTCCTGGTCCGTAGGCGGGCTGCTCCAGGAATGCGGGCATGCAAGGTACCTCCAGGTCCGTCATGAAGGTGAAGTGGAATCAGGGGCCGAGCGGGGCCCGTGCACTCGCCCTGGCGTTCGGGCGTTCCCTGCTCATAGCGAGGAGCGCAGCGTGATCGTCAGCGTTCTCGGGCGGGTGAGGCCGGTGGGTGAAGGGGCTGCAAGTTCCTGGGTGTCCGGCGCCGGACTTGCAGTCGAATGGGATCGGGCGGCTACGCCCATTGCGGCAGACACGAGGGCTCATGGCGTGCGCCTACGGCAGTACGGCGCGAAGCCCGTTGGTGAGCAGGGCCACGGCCGCAGACAGCTCGCGGGGCGTGGTCAGCGCGCCCAGCTGAGCGGCCGCAGCCGAACTGCCTTGCCCAGCCGCGGCATTGAGTGCCGCCTGAACGGCAAGGCGGACGGTTTCCGTGACGCGCATCTGGACTTCGGTGTCCTCCAAGTCGGCAGCTGTGACCTGCCCGCGCCCCATGAGGCGGTTGGTCTTGGAGGCGACATCAAGGGTGGTGAGCGCGTCGTCGTCCGCCGCGGGGGCGAGAGCGGAGAGGTTTGCGCCGCCGAAGGCAGTACGAAAGCGTGACGGGCAGTGGGTGTGAAGGTCCATGGCAAGCTCGGCGGCAAGGCCGCGGACGGCTACCAGACCGTACCTGTTGGCCAGTTGCGTCATGAGTCCGAGCGCTGCGTGAAGATCCCCCTGCCTGAGGGCTATCACGTAGGCGTCGGTGACGGTGCGTATGAGCTTCTCGGGAAGCGCGGTACTGGACACGGTATTTTCCCCGTTCGGGTGTTCGGGTGGCTGCGCGCCGAGGAACTCGCAGGTGATGGGGTTGTCCCAGTCGCGATCGGTCATGCGAGCGCTGCTCCTTGAGCTTGTTGGGTACGGCAGCTGGCTGGGGCCAGCAACGAAATTGCCGGTGGAGCTGGGCTGGTCGTTCCAGCACGAGCCCCACCGGCAGGCGGGTGTTTCTTTGGCTCCCGAGCCGGCTGCGCCGGCCCAACGCTTGCGCTTCAGAGCGGGTCTTCGAACTACCCATCGTGGTCACTGAGGTCGATCACCACTGATCGGCCCGTCGCGCTGTCGGTGACGGTGAAGACGCGGGCATCCCTGTCAGTGGTACCGACGCGGCCGAACTGGTCTGCCCAGACCTTGCGAGCGGCCCCGAGAGCTATGCATGCACTCGGCTTCGAGCTTGCGGTCCAGCCAGGCGACGGCGGGTTCGGTCTCAGGCACCGGCGTTCTCCGTGATCGGGACCTCGGTGCGCGCCAGTTCGTCCTCCTGGTCGGACTCGGCCATCAGGTGCCACATCGCGTTGCAGAGGTTCTCAGCAGTGACGGCGCCTTCGGTGAAGCTGCCGCCGATGCCGGTGACGAGCAGGGTCTTGATGTGGTCGGCGACGAGGCCCCGGATCTCCGCGCGGCCCTCGGCGTCGGCCGCCACGTACTGGGCCCGTCCGATCCAGTCATTGCCGTCCGGCGACGTGAGGTGGCGGGCGATCTCTTCGCTGCTCAGGTCCTGACTCATGCAGTTGTCCTCTTCTTGTCGTCATCGTCTTGTCGTCATCGCGCCGCCCGGGCCGGGGCAGCGCACCCCTCTGCGCAGGCGCCTCGTGCGCTGTGGGGCGTCAGCCCGTCACCCGATCAGTGGTCGCTCCGAAAGAGCTGGCTCTTTCCCAGACCCTGAAGGCACGCCGGAACTCGGGAGAGTCTTCTTTTTCTGCGTGGACCAGGGCGTCGAGGGCTCCTCCAGCTCCCGCTGGGACATCTTGCGGGGGTCCGTCGAGTCAGCTATCGGAGTCTCCCTCGGCGGCGCGGCTCTTGCGGGCCGAGCGCCGGCGGATGCTGGCGGCGAGGCGGTCGTACTCTCGACGTGCCTCGCTCGCTCTGACACGGTGATACTCAGTCTGTCGGTTGTGGTCCCCGATTGACTTCTCAAGTCGGGTGAGCTCGCAGCGGAGGCTGTGCTCTCTGTCGCCCCAGTAGATCTCGCGTACTGCGGCCGTCAGTTCGGATTGGTGCATCATCAGCCACGCACCGGGGACCTGGGCTTGCACGTGGGACAGAATTCCGCGCTGGAGCTGGAGCAAGATCTCGCCGTCGCCCTTCGTGGACGGTCGCGCGAAGGCGACGCGCGGCGTGCCGAGGAACGGCTTGAGCCGCTGGGGCACCGTCTCAGCGGGGAACTTCGCGAGCACACGTGAGATCAGGCCCACCATCTCGTCGAGTTCGGCGAACAGCTGGATCGTGGCGTCGACGATCTCTGTGGTCTTGTTGTGCTTCATCACTTCTGGTCCTTGAAGATCGGGTCCTGCTCGGGGAACCGGGACAGGACCGTTCCGCCCCGATTGGCCTCCCCCTCATGACGTAGAGGAAGGCGCTGCCCTTGACGCAGAAGGTGGAGGCGCTCTGTTCCTTCGTGTCCATGGCCAGACCTGTCGTCAGGGCGCGCTCGTGAGAGGCCGTCAGGGGTCTGGTTGGAGGCCGATGCGTGCCCTGGCTGGTGCGTTGCCGGGTCTCATCGGTGTCTTGCTCGGGGCTTCGGCGATCAGCGTCGCTTTCGCGTCCGGCCGGTGGCAGCAAAGCGTCTCCTCAGGTTTTCCAGCCTGCGTTGTAGCTGTTCGGGATGTCCGTGGTGTCTGTGACCACG
>CBFHCJ010000149.1:0-11543 GCA_965654005.1 uncultured Streptomyces sp.
CAGTCAATGAACGCCGCCGTGCCAGAGCCCACACCGTCTCCGGAGGACGGAACCGGTGCGGAGCGCGGGCGTCACCTCGCCGCGCTGCCGCCCGGGCTGTCCGACGCGCCCGTCACCCGGTCGGCGCGGAAGAATGGGTTCATGACGCAGCAGAACGCCGAGGCACCGGCCCGCCCGTCCCCCGCCACCGCTCGTGAGGGAGAGCCTTCGGGTCGCGCGAACATGAACACTCAGCAGCCCTCCGTGGGCTCCATCGCCGCGCACCGCCCGCACACCGTGGCCGCGGCGGTCTCCGACCTGGATCCGGACCTCGACGCCGACCTCGACGGGTACGAGGAGACCGAGGGCGACCGGCTCCCCCAGGGTCGCTTCCTCGACCGGGAGCGCAGTTGGCTCCAGTTCAACGAGCGCGTGCTCGAACTGGCCGAGGACCCGAACACCCCCCTCCTCGAACGCGCCAAGTTCCTGGCGATCTTCGCCAGCAACCTGGACGAGTTCTTCATGGTCCGGGTGGCGGGTCTGAAGCGTCGTATCGCCACCGGTGTCGCCACCCGGTCGGCCTCCGGTCTGCAGCCCCGCGAGGTGCTGGAGATGATCTGGGCCCGCTCCCGCGAGCTCATGGCCCGGCACGCGGCCTGCTTCCACGAGGACGTCGCCCCCGCCCTCGCGGAGGAGGGCATCCACCTGGTCCGCTGGAACGAGCTGACCGAGAAGGAGCAGGCGCGCCTGTTCACCCTGTTCCGCCACCAGATCTTCCCGGTCCTCACCCCGCTGGCCGTCGACCCCGCGCACCCGTTCCCGTACATCTCGGGACTCTCGCTGAACCTCGCGGTCGTCGTGCGCAACCCGGTCTCCGGCCACCGCCACTTCGCCCGCGTCAAGGTCCCGCCGCTGCTCTCCCGCTTCCTGGAGGCCTCCCCACAGCGGTACGTGCCCATCGAGGACGTCATCGCGGCGCACCTGGAGGAGCTGTTCCCGGGCATGGAGGTCCTGGAGCACCACACGTTCCGGATAACCCGCAACGAGGACCTCGAGGTCGAGGAGGACGACGCCGAGAACCTGCTCCAGGCCCTGGAGAAGGAGCTCATGCGGCGCCGCTTCGGGCCGCCGGTGCGCCTGGAGGTCGAGGAGTCCATCGACCGGTACGTCCTCGATCTGCTCGTCCGCGAGCTGAAGATCTCCGAGGCCGAGGTGTACCCGCTGCCCGGTCCCCTGGACCTCACCGGCCTCTTCGCCATCGCGGGCCTGGAGCGTCCCGAGCTGAAGTACCCGAAGTACGTGGCAGGCACCCACCGCGACCTCGCGGAGGTGGAGTCGGCGTCCGCGCCCGACATCTTCGCGGCGCTGCGGGAGCGCGATGTGCTGCTGCACCACCCGTACGACAGCTTCTCCACCTCGGTACAGGCGTTCCTGGAGCAGGCGGCGGCCGACCCGGACGTGCTCGCCATCAAGCAGACGCTCTACCGGACCTCGGAGACCTCGCCGATCGTCGACGCGCTCATCGACGCGGCCGAGTCCGGCAAGCAGGTCCTCGTACTGGTCGAGATCAAGGCGCGCTTCGACGAGCAGGCCAACATCAAGTGGGCCCGCAAGCTGGAGGAGGCGGGCTGCCATGTGGTGTACGGACTGGTCGGCCTCAAGACGCACTGCAAGCTGTCACTCGTCGTACGGCAGGAAGGCGAAACGCTCCGTCGCTACAGCCATGTCGGCACGGGCAACTACCACCCGAAGACCGCACGTCTGTACGAGGACCTAGGGCTGCTGACCGCCGACCAGCAGGTCGGCGCGGACCTGTCCGACCTCTTCAACCGGCTGTCGGGCTACTCGCGACGCGAGACGTACCGTCGGCTCCTGGTCGCCCCCAAGTCCCTGCGCGACGGTCTGGTCGCGCGGATCAACAAGGAGATCCAGCACCACAGGGCCGGCCGGCCCGCCTGCGTCCGGATCAAGGTCAACTCGATGGTGGACGAGGCGGTCATCGACGCCCTCTACCGGGCGTCGCAGGCCGGCGTCCCGGTCGACGTATGGGTGCGCGGCATCTGCGCGGTGCGCCCGGGCGTCGCCGGCCTGTCCGAGAACATACGCGTACGGTCCGTCCTCGGCCGCTTCCTCGAGCACTCCCGCGTCTTCCTCTTCGGCAACGGCGGCGAGCCCGAGGTCTGGATCGGCAGCGCCGACATGATGCACCGCAACCTCGACCGCCGCATCGAAGCACTCGTCAGGGTCACGGACCCGGCGCACCGGGCGGCCCTCAACCGGCTCCTGGAGAGCGGTCTGTCCGCCACCACCTCCTCCTGGCACCTCGGCCCGGACGGCGAATGGACCCGGCACGCGACGGACGGGGACGGCCAGCCCCTGCGGAACATCCAGGAGATGCTCATAGACGCCCGGAGGCGCCGGCGTGGCACAGCAGCACCTTGATCCCCCCACCGACCCCGGGCCCGGGCCTTCCCCCAAGCTCTCGGCCCCTGCCCCACTCCCGGCTTCGCTCGGGCGAGGGGACCGCCATGAGCAGGGAGGTACCCCCTCAGGGGACGCCCTCGCGGGCTTCCTGCGGGCCCAGGCCACGGAGTTCCTCCGCTCGCTGCGGCAGCACGGGGAGAACGGCGCCGCCGCGCCCGGCGGCACGGAGGACTCCGATGGAGCGGCGCTCGCCCTGCGCCGCTCGGCCCGCCGCATCAGCGGCACGCTTCACACGTTCCACCCCCTCCTCGACGCGGACTGGTCGGAAAGGATGCGTCCCGAACTCGCCTGGCTGTCGGGGACGCTCGCGCGCGAGCACGCCTACGCGGCCCGGCTCGAACGACTGCTGCTCGCCCTGCACAGGCTGTCGGGCTCGTCGGTCTTCCCCACCCGGTCGGTGAGCGTCACGGAACCCGCGGGTCCCGGCCCGCGCCACCGGACCGCAGCCCCCGAGCGCGGCAATCTGACCGTGGGTGCCGCGAAGGCGGGCGCCCTGCTGGAGCGCCAGCTGACGCTGGCCCGGACGCGGGCCCACTCCGCGGCTCTGGGGGCCCTCGGGTCGAGCCGCTTCCACGCGGTGGCGGACAGCGTCGCCGTCCTCGCCAGCGAGGTCCCGCTCATGCCCGCCGCACAGAACGCCGACCTGCGCCCGCTGGCCGCGGCGGCCGAAGAACGGCTGACCGACGCGGTGGCCGCGCTGCCGCTGGTCACCGCGGGCCACCCGTACAACGCGGAGGCCCTGATCCACGGCCTGTCCCCCGACCCGGCCCCGCACCCGCAGGACGCCCCCTGGCACCAGGTCCGGCTGCTGCTGCGGCTGTACCGCTACGCCCGCGAGGTGCTGTACGGCGAGAACGCGGCCCTCGACGTACGGCTGCCGGCGGCGGGCCAGGCCCTGAACCGGCACCGGGACGCCTCCGAGGCGGCCGGGGCAGCAGCGGCGGCGGCGCGTACCCCGCGCATCGCCCCGGCGACGGCGTACGCGCTCGGCGTGCTGCACGCCGACCAGCGCCACGAGGTGGAGGCGGCCCGCTTCGCCTTCCAGCAGTCATGGCAGAAACAGGCGGTGGGGACTCCGTAAGGCACCCGTACTCCGTAGGCACTCGTACTCCTTAGGCACCCGTACTCCGTAGGCACTCGTACTCCTTAGGCACTCGTACGACGGCACTGCGCGGCGATCGAACGGATCACGCCGCGGGTACCAGAGAGGAGCCGGAGCACTCGATGACCGACATGACCGACGACTCCATCCACGCGGCGGGCTGTGTCCTGTGGCGCCGCTCCTCCTCCGGCGGCGTCGAACTGGCCTTGGCCTTCAGGCCCCGGTGGTCTGACTGGTCCTGGCCCAAAGGGAAGATCAAGAAGGGCGAGACGGCCCGCGCGGCTGCCCTGCGCGAGGTGCAGGAAGAGACCGGCCACACCTGCCGACTCGGATCAGGTCTGCCGCCTTCTCACTACGTCGACCATGCGGGCCGAGAGAAGGAAGTCAAGTACTGGGCCGCAGAGTCGACCGGCGGAGCGTTCACACCCAACGACGAAGTGAGCGAGCTTGTTTGGCTGCCGCCGGACGAGGCTCGCGAACGCCTGACCTATGAGCGAGACAGGGAGCTGATCTCTCCGGCGCTTGCGGCCGTCGGCATTGAGCAGCACAAGGGGGACTGACATGCCGGAGCAGGATCAGGGGCCATCAGTCCAGGTCGGTGCGGAGGGCCAGGTCGAGAAGGCCGGGAAAGCGCTCGTCGAACTCGGGGCGGCGGAGGCGGTTGGGCCTGTCCGACGACGAAGCGCGCGCGGCAATTGTCGGAAAACCCCTCCGCGGCTTCAGCGTAGGTCAGTGCCTCGGGCCCGGTGAGGTCATAGACACAGCCGTCGTGGCCATCAGTGGTGAGAACCCGCGCAGCGACACGGGCGATATCGCCGATGTCGATGAAGCTTATGGGTGCGGTGATCAGTGGCAGGCTGAACTCCCCGACCTCGCGGATGGACGGCTGGCGTAGGAAGTTCTGCAGATAGAAGTTGGGTCGCAGGATCGTCCAGGGCAGTCCGGACGTGACCAGTGACTGTTCGACGGGCCGATGCAGCCGGGCGATCGGTGAGAGTCCTTCGTCAGCCCGCCAGACCGACAGCTTGACCACCCGAACACCCACCGCACGGGCGGCTTCCACCATGTTGAGTTCGTGCGTCGTCTGGGCCGGGCTCATCGCGCCGAGAAGGAATACGGCCTCGATGCCGTCGAGTGCCGTGCAGGCCCGAGCGTGTCCGGCACGGCCAGATCGAGCGTCACTGCCTGACCGCCCGACTCAATCACCTGAGCCGTGGTGCGCGGATCACGGTAAGCCGCCCGCGCGGCCACGCCGTCGGCATAGAGACGAGTGAGCAGGGCCGTTCCGACATTCCCACTCACGCCAGTCACAAGAATCATCGTCAGCCCCTCCAGACGGGGGCGGCGAGTATGCCAAGAATCCGAACACGCCATCCTGGCGAGGGACGTGAGGTAGGCCCGTAGGAAGGTGATCTTCAGGCTGCGGATTTCAGTGGGCGTCCGCCCCAGCGGATGCCTTTCTCACTGCGGATGCGGGCGCGTTCCTCGCGGCATAGGTCGGGGTGAAGCACAACTCGAGTTCTTTCGCCCCCAAGCGCGAAGTTGCCACGCCGACAGCGAGGGGGGTCCTCCCCTGTTGCGCGCTCTCCCTCCCTCCCTTCGTCGCGCTCCCTCCCTCCCTTGGTACGCGCCCTGTTGCGCGCCTTTCCTGCGCGGACCGACCGTGGAATCTGGCGAGTCAAGGGACTTGAGGGAACCACAAGGTCACAGAGACATGACGAACAAGAAATCGACTCAAGGACATAGAGTCATTACTCGACCACGGAGAGCAATATCCGCAGTGGACGGCTCCGGAACCACCCCGTGTCCTCGATGTAAGCGTTCCGTGACCTAACCGCACCGACCACAGGGGTTCACCCTGCGTTCACTTACGGCCACAAGCCGCTTCACCTGATCTGCCTAATTTCAGCCTTAGCTGATGGCGGGCGCGACCTGGAACACGCGTCTGCAGCACCCACACTTCGCACGCCGCCGAATTCAGGACGGCGGCTCCTGGAAGGAACTCCCGAAAGTGAAGCTTCAGCGCATGAACCGGCGGGCCCTCACCCTCGGTGCTCTCGCCGTCTCCGGCGCCCTGGCCCTCACGGCGTGCGGCTCCGACGACACCGGCACCAAGAGCGGCAGCGGCACCCCCTCGTCGACGACGAAGGCCAGCTCGATCAAGTGCGACAACGCCAAGGGTCAGCTGCTCGCCGACGGCTCCTCGGCGCAGAAGAACGCGATCGACGCGTGGGTGGCCCAGTTCAGCCAGGCCTGCGGCGTGCAGATCAACTACAAGGGCGGCGGCTCGGGCGCCGGCGTCACCGCGTTCACCCAGGGTCAGATCGCCTTCGCCGGTTCCGACTCCGCGCTGAAGCCGGAAGACGTCGCGGCCTCCAAGAAGATCTGTACCGGCGGTGGCCAGGGCATCGACCTCCCGATGGTCGGCGGCCCGATCGCGGTCGGCTACAACCTGCCGGGCGTCGACAACCTGGTGCTGAACGCCGAGGTCCTCGCCAAGATCTTCAACAACGACATCAAGACCTGGAACGACCCTGCGATCAAGAAGCTGAACCCGAACGCCAAGCTTCCCTCCACCAAGATCTCGGCGTTCCACCGCTCGGACGAGTCCGGCACCACGGACAACTTCACCAAGTACCTGAAGGCCGCGGCTCCCTCCGTCTGGGGCAAGTACTCCGGCGGCAAGGCCTGGCAGGCCCCGGGCGGCCAGTCCGCTCCGCAGTCCGCGGGTGTCGCCCAGCAGGTGAAGTCGACCCCCGGCGCCATCGGTTACTTCGAACTGTCGTACGCCAAGGACATGTCCACAGTCGCCATCGACACGGGCGCCTCCTCCCCGGTCAAGCCCTCCGTCGACGCCGCCACCAAGGCCATCGCGGACGCCAAGGTCGTCGGCACCGGCAAGGACCTGTCGCTCAAGCTGAACTACACCACCAAGGCCGACGGGGCCTACCCGATGGTCCTGGTCACCTACGAGATCGTCTGCGACAAGGGCAACAAGGCGGACACCCTGCCCGCCACCAAGGCCTTCCTGCGCTACATCGCCAGCACGGACGGCCAGGGCATCCTGAACTCGAACTCCTACGCCCCGATCCCCGACAGCATCATCTCCAAGGTCCGCACCACCATCGAGGGCCTGAGCTGACGTAAGAGTGCGGTCCGGTCCCCCCGCGGGACCGGACCGCACCGTCCGGTGCACCGCCGCCTGGAGCCGCACCCCGTGTGCGGCCCCGCAGACCGGAGATCCCGATGGACATATCCACGCAGAAGACAGACGCCCCTCCCCCCACTCCCCAGCCGACCGTGGCCGAGCCGAAGCGCACGGCCCGCGGCGCCACCCGACCCGGAGACCGCATCTTCCTCGGTCTCTCCCGAGGGTCGGGCATCCTGCTATTGGTGATCATGGCCGCGATCGCGGTCTTCCTCGCCTACCGCGCGTTCCTCGCCATCAGCGAGGACCACGGCAACTTCCTGACCACGTTCGAGTGGAACACGAGCGTCCAGCCGCCGGTCTTCGGTATCGCCGTGCTGGCCTTCGGCACCCTGGTCTCCTCGATCGTCGCCATGGTCATCGCGGTACCGGTCGCGGTCGCCATCTCGCTCTTCCTCACGCACTACGCCCCGCGCAAGCTGAGCGGTCCCATCGCCTATGTGATCGACCTGCTCGCCGCGGTGCCGTCCATCGTGTACGGCCTGTGGGGCGCCCTGATCCTCGTACCGCACCTGAACGGCCTCTTCGGCTGGCTGAACGACTACCTCGGCTGGACCGGCGTCTTCGCCTGGGACGGCGGCCCGGCCCGCTCGATGCTCACCGTGGGCATCCTGCTCGCGATCATGATCCTGCCGATCATCACCAACGTGAGCCGCGAGGTCTTCCGCCAGGTCCCGCGGATGCACGAGGAGGCGGCCCTGGCCCTCGGCGCCACGCGCTGGGAGGTCATCCGCATGGCCGTGCTGCCCTTCGGCCGCTCCGGCGTGATCTCCGCCTCGATGCTCGGCCTCGGCCGCGCGCTCGGCGAGACGATGGCCGTGGCCACCGTGCTCTCCCCCGACTTCCTCATCCACGCCAGCGTGCTCAACGCGGGCGGCGGCACCTTCGCCCAGAACATCGCCAGCAAGTTCAGTGAGGCGACGGAGGACGGCCGTGACGCGCTGATCGCCTCCGGTCTGGTCCTGTTCGTCATCACCCTGCTGGTCAACGGCGCGGCCCGCATGATCATCGCCCGCCGCAAGGAGTACTCGGGGGCCAACGCATGAGCCACGCAGCAGCCGTCAAGGAAAAGCGCCCGAGCTCGCTGCGCGGCGCCGGCCTCCCCAGGTGGTCGCCCTGGGCCATCGCCGCCGGATCGACCGTCGTCGCGTGCGGTATCGGTGCCGCCGCCGGCCTGACGAGTCACATCCAGTGGGGCCTGATCGCCGCGATCCTCTTCGTCCTCGCCACGTTCGGCATCGCCGCGCGCGTCGAGGGCCTTCGCCAGGCCAAGGACCGTGTCGCGACCTCGCTCGTGTGGGTCGCCTTCCTGCTCGCCGTGGTGCCGCTGGTCTCCCTGATCTGGGTGACCGTGCAGCGCGGCGTCAAGGTCCTCGACATCTACTTCCTGACCCACTCGATGGGCATCGTCCCGGACTCCCAGCCCGGCGGTGGCATCTACCACGCCATCCTCGGCAGCCTCGAGCAGGTCGGCCTCGCCACCGTGATCGGCGCGCCGATCGGCGTGCTCACCGCGATCTACCTGGTGGAGTACGGACGTGGCCGGCTCGCCCAGGTCGTCACCTTCTTCGTCGACGTGATGACCGGTATCCCGTCGATCGTCGCCGGTCTGTTCATCCTCAGCCTCATGCTGATCTTCGACATGGAGCCCTTCGGCTTCGCCGGTTCTCTCGCCCTGGCCATCCTGATGATGCCGGTGGTGGTCCGCTCCACGGAGGAGATGCTCAAGCTCGTCCCGAACGAGCTGCGCGAGGCGTCCCTGGCGCTCGGCGTCCCGAAGTGGCGCACCATCCTGAAGGTGGTCCTGCCGACCTCCATCGGCGGCATCACCACAGGCATCATGCTGTCGATCGCCCGTATCGCGGGCGAGACCGCGCCTGCTCTGCTGCTGGTGTTCGGCAACCGCTTCATCAACGCCAACCCGTTCGAGGGTGCGCAGCAGTCGCTGCCGCTGTACATCTACCAGGAGTACGCGAACAGTGCGGGAGGCAACGCGGCGTACGACCGGGCCTGGGCGGCGTCGCTCACGCTGATCGCCTTCGTGATGATCCTCAACCTGGTGGCCCGCGGGATCGCCCGCTGGAAGGCCCCGCGCTAGTCGCCAAGGCGACGATTTCCGGCTCCGCCGGGCGGGGCCCCTCAGCGACTGAGACTGGAAGAAGTGAAGTAGACATGGCCAAGCGAATCGACGTGAGCGGTCTCACCGCCTACTACGCCTCCCACAAGGCGATCGAGGACATCTCGATGACGGTCGAGCCGCGCTCGGTGACGGCGTTCATCGGCCCGTCCGGCTGCGGCAAGTCGACGTTCCTGCGGACCCTCAACCGCATGCACGAGGTGACACCGGGCGGACGCGTCGAGGGCAAGGTGCTCCTGGACGACGAGGACCTGTACGGCGTCGGGGTCGACCCGGTCTCCGTCCGCCGCGAGGTGGGCATGGTCTTCCAGCGCCCCAACCCGTTCCCCACGATGTCGATCTTCGACAACGTGGCGGCGGGCCTGCGGCTGAACGGCAACTACAAGAAGTCCGAGCTCCAGGACATCGTCGAGAGGTCCCTCAAGGGCGCGAACCTCTGGAACGAGGTGAAGGACCGCCTGAACAAGCCGGGCTCCGGCCTGTCCGGCGGTCAGCAGCAGCGTCTGTGCATCGCCCGCGCGATAGCGGTCGAGCCCAAGGTCCTGCTGATGGACGAGCCCTGCTCCGCCCTGGACCCGATCTCCACCCTCGCCATCGAGGACCTGATCGGCGAGCTGAAGGAACGCTTCACGATCGTCATCGTGACGCACAACATGCAGCAGGCCGCCCGCGTCTCCGACCGCACCGCCTTCTTCAACCTGGCGGCGGTCGGACAGCCCGGCAGACTGATCGAGATCGACGACACGGAGCGGATCTTCTCCAACCCGTCTGTCCAGGCGACGGAGGACTACATCTCGGGTCGCTTCGGCTGATCCGGTGTAGGTGATGACCCCTCGCGGTGCTGCATGGCGGTGCCACCGCGAGGTAGAAGAGGGCCCGCCCCCGTCTCCCGGGGGCGGGCCTGCTCTTGTCCTGGGCGGCGCTATTCAGCCACTTCTGTGCGCTCCCACCACTGGTAGACGTTCACCCGACCCTCCTGGGTGTCCTCGTGGCGCGACGTGACCTTGTAGTGCTCGTATCCGCCGCGGTGGGGAATCTTCAGCTCTTGTCCTGGAGGAACGACCGGCACGAGCGTGCCCGCCAGATCGTCCGGCCCGCCTTCGAGGAGTGCCTTGGTAGTCATAGGTCCAGTCTTGTCACGACGGCGGTGACCGCATCTCGAGGCCGCGCCGCCGCCCGGGAACCGGCCTCCCGGGATTCCCGGACTCCTGAGGAACACTCCTACAGCAACGCTGCTACGGGAGCACTCCTACAGGAGCACTCCTACAGGAACGCCAGGTTGATCAGCCAGAAGCCGCACGCCGCCACGATCGCCGCCGCAGGCATCGTGATGAACCAGCCCATGACGATGTTCTTCGCGACGCCCCACCGCACGGCGTTCACCCGCTTCGTCGCGCCCACGCCCATGATCGCCGACGTGATGACGTGCGTCGTCGAGATCGGCGCCTTGAACAGGTACGCCGTCACGAACATGATCGACGCGCCCGTCGTCTCCGCCGCGAATCCCTGCGGCGGGTCCAGTTCGATGATCTTGCGGCCCAGCGTGCGCATGACGCGCCAGCCGCCCGCGTAGGTGCCCAGCGACAGCATCACCGCGCAGATGAGCTTCACCCACACCGGGATCGGATCCCCGTACTTCTGGACGTCCGCGATGACCAGCGCCATCACCACGACACCCATCGTCTTCTGCGCGTCCTGGAGGCCGTGACCGAGCGCCATGCCCGCCGCCGACACCGTCTGCGCTATACGGAAGCCCCGCTTCGCCTTGTGCGGATTGGCCCGGCGGAAGATCCACATGATCGACGTCATCACCAGGAAGCCGACGATCAGGCCCACCGCCGGCGACAGGAACATGGGGATGACGATCTTGTCCAGGACCCCGGACCAGTACACCGTCGTACCGCCCGCCAGCGCCGCTCCCACCATGCCGCCGAACAGCGCGTGCGAGGAGGACGACGGCAGCCCGAAGTACCAGGTGATCAGGTTCCAGGTGATGGCGCCGGTCAGCGCCGCGAAGAGGATGCCCATCCCCTGGCCGCCCTCGGGCGTCTGGATCAGGCCCTCACTGACCGTCTTCGCCACCCCGCTGCCGAGGAACGCGCCGGCGAGGTTCATGACCGCCGCCATCGCCAGCGCCGCCCGCGGGGTCAGCGCGCGCGTGGACACCGAGGTCGCGATCGCGTTCGCCGAGTCGTGGAAGCCGTTCGTATAGGTGAAGACGAGTGCGACCAGGATGGTCAGAATCAGAGCAAAGGTGTCCATGGACGCCTCAGGACTCCTTGACCGCGATGGTCTCCACGGTGTTGGCCACGTGCTCGAAGGCGTCCGCAGCCTCCTCCAGCACGTCCACGATCTGCTTGAGCTTCAGAACCTCGATCGCGTCGTACTTGCCGTTGAACAGATGGGCGAGAAGCTTGCGGTGGATCTGGTCCGCCTGGTTCTCCAGGCGGTTCACCTCGATCCAGTACTCGGTCAGGTTTTCCATCGTGCGGAGGTTCGGCATCGCCTCGGCCGTCAGCTCCGCCGCCCGCGCCAGCACCTCGATCTGCTGCTCGACGCCCTTCGGCAGTTCCTCGATGTTGTAGAGGACGACCAGGTCGACGGCCTCCTCCATGAAGTCCATGATGTCGTCG